>CAZSZZ010000076.1:0-6573 GCA_964611005.1 uncultured Candidatus Izemoplasmatales bacterium
AGGTAATGTTTCTGTCTATGAACCTTATGGAACTTATCAAATATACATTAATAAAATGGATTTAGATGGAGTTGGAAATCTATATTTAGCATATGAAAAATTAAAGGCTAAATTAGAAGAAATTGGTATGTTTAAAGAAGACCATAAAATACCTATTCCAAAATATCCAAAGGTTATAGGAGTTGTGACTAGCCCTACAGGTGCGGCAATTAGAGATATTATTAATATTATAAATATTAGATATCCTTTAGTTAAAATTATTGTTTATCCTGCTTTTGTTCAAGGAGTAAACGCTAAGGAATCTATCGCAAATCAAATTAATTTAGCTAATAAAGACAAATTGGTTGATGTTTTAATAATTGGACGCGGTGGAGGTTCTATTGAAGACCTTTGGGGATTTAATGAAGAAGTAGTCGCAAAATCCATTTACGCATCTAAGATTCCAGTAATATCAGCTGTAGGACATGAAACTGATTTTACTATTTCTGATTTTGTTAGTGACCTTAGAGCTTCAACCCCTTCACACGCAGCTGAATTAGCTGTCCCAAGTAAAAAAGATATATATAAACTCTTAGATAATTCTCTTAGAAGAATGGAAGTTCTATTAAATCAATATATTGAATCTAAAGCTAAACATTTTAATCAAATTATTGAAAATAATTATTTTAAAAATCCTGGTAAAATTTTTGAAAATAAAAAATTATCAATGATTTATCTTGAAGAAAGGCTAAATGCTTATCAACCAAGAAAACAAATTGAAAATTATAAAAATACAATTTTTAATAATAATAGGAGGTTAAAACAAGGAATTGTCTCGGTTTTAACTGAAAATAGAAGTAAATTTATTCGCTTAAATGAAAAATTAGATTTAGTTAATCCTTTGAGCATAATGAAAAAGGGATATACAATTGTAAGACAAGATGATGAAATCAAAAATTCTGTAAAGGATATTTCTTTAGACAGAGAATTAATAGTCAGTTTTTATGATGGTGAATTAGATTGTAATCCATTGAAGAAAAGAGTGAGAAAATGAGTGAACTAACATTTGAAGAAAAAATGAAAGAATTAGAAGAATTGATTAAAAAACTTGAATCTGGAGATAATTCTTTAGATGAATCTGTTAAACTATATAAAAAGGGTATTACGTTGGCTAAAGAGTGTCACCAAGAATTAGAAGAAGCAGAGAAAGCGATTCTTGAATTAAGAACTGAGAATGGCTTAGAAGAATTTAACAAATAAACGGTGATATGATGAATCTGCTTGAAATAAAAGGACCCGAATTCATAAAAAAACTTAGCATTGATGAACTAAACGAATTAGCTAGTGAAATTCGTGTTTTTTTGGTTGAAAATATTGCGAAAACTGGAGGGCATTTAAGTCCTAATTTAGGTGTGGTAGAATTAACCATTGCCTTGCATAAGGTTTTCGATTCACCACATGATAAATTTATCTTTGATGTAGGACATCAAAGCTATGTTCATAAAATATTAACAGGAAGAGCTAAATATTTTTCATCATTGAGAAAATTTAATGGCTTATCAGGATATCAAAAGAGATCCGAATCCATACATGACGTATGGGAAGCTGGTCATTCTTCCACCGCTATAGCTGCTTTAGCTGGATTTGAAACGGCTAGAAAAGCTAAGGGAGAACCCTATAGAAATATCGCCATTGTTGGGGATGGGTCTTTAAACTCTGGACTAGCTTATGAAGCTCTTAATTATTTGGGCCATTGCAAGGGGCTAGCTCCAATTATTATCATAAATGATAATGAAATGAGTATTTCTAAAAATGTTGGTAGAATGGCCAAGCTATTAAACAATCTAAGATCTTCTAAAATGTATTTAAGCGCTACAAAATCAAAAGCTAGATTTCCTAAGTTTTTGTATAACTTGAAGGTTAGATTATCTAATATGATTAGAGGTTTCGCAAATAATATATCCTTATTTGACCAATTTGGTTATTCATATTATGGCCCAATTGATGGACATGATATGAAGACATTGATTAAATTTTTAACTATTGCGAAAAGAAAAAACCAACCAATCGTTATCCATGTAGTAACGAAAAAGGGTAAAGGATATCTTCCTGCGGAAAAAGATCTTTTAGGTGCTTGGCATGGAGTTGGCCCATTTGATATTGAGACAGGAAAATTTTTAAATAAAATACCAGAAAATATGACTTCTTGGAGTAATATTTTTAGTGAATTGATTGAAGATTACGCTATGAATAACGATAATTTTAGAATCATAATACCCGCAATGATATATGGTTCTTCTTTTTTAGAATTTGAAAGAAAATACCCTGATAAAATCATAGATGTAGGTATTTGTGAATCCTTTGCGGTATGTTTTTCAGCTGCCTTAGCCTTGAATAATATGCAAATATATATCCCTATGTATTCATCATTCTTACAAAGAGCTTATGATCAAGTTTCACATGATCTAGCAAGACAAGATGTAAAAGTGGTTTTTGGAATTGACCGTTCAGGTATTGTTGGAGGCGATGGAGAAACACATCAAGGGCTATATGATATCGCTTATTTACGCCATATACCAAACATTGAGATATTACAACCTTCAAATATGACAGAAGCTAAACAATTGCTTGATTATGCTTTTAATTATGCGCGTCATAGTGTAGCTATACGCTATGCTAGAGGAAACGCTTTGTATAAACTTGAAAAATCTCCAATAAAGATTACAAAACCTACATGGTTTGAATATAACAATAATGGCTCAGTTAATCTGATTGCTTATGGAGATAATTTTACAAGAATGAAAGCATATATAGATAGTAAAAAACTTTCTATAAATCTATATAATGCGATGTTTATTAAACCTTTGGATGAATTAATTGTTACTTCTATTTTAAAATCGAATTTACCAACCTATGTTTTAGAAGATGTAACCTATATTTCAGGCCTCGGGTCAGCTATTTTTGAATTTGCCCAAAAGAATGATTTACCTGTGAATCATCTTAAAATCTTTGGCTTACCTGATAAGTTTATCGAACAAGGTACAAGAGAAGAAATATATCAAAAATACGGATTATCTACTGAACAAATTATCGATAAAATTCTCTAATTTGGAGGGAGACAGCTTGTTAAAACATTTAAGCATAAAGAATTATGCAATAATTGATGAATTAGAACTAGATTTATTTAGTGGCATGACTGTTTTAACTGGAGAAACTGGTGCTGGTAAAAGCATCATTGTGGATGCAATTTCATTATTATTAGGTGAAAGAGCTTCGAAAGAAATGATTAGTTCTACAGCCGACACTGCTAAAGTTGTCGGTACTTTCTTGTTAGATAATGAACAATTAAAAAATGTATTAAAAAATGAAGAAATTGATTTTGAAGATGAGATTATAATATCTAGAACAATATCTAAAGATAATCGCAATAATATCAAGATTAACAATCAAAATGTATCAATTAAAGTACTTAAGGAATTATCTATATATCTTGCGGATATTCATTCACAATTTGATACATCGAAACTTATTAATCCTGATAATTATTTATCTTTAGTAGATAATTTTCGCAAAGGAAAAACAAAAGTATATTTATTAGATTATAATAATAGCCTCAAAGAATATAAATTAGAATTAAATAAATATCATAAATTATTAAAAGAAAAAGAAGAGACTTTAACTCAACTTGATTTATATCAATTTCAACTAAAGGAACTTAAAAACTTAAATTTAGAGATGGATGAAGAAGATTCATTAAAAGAACAAATTAATTTATTAGAAAATGTAGACAAGATAAACACTGTATTAGAAACATTTAATATGACTATGAATAAAGGTGAATTGTTAGATAGAATCTATGTATTAAAAAATGATTTAGATTCAATTTCTAATACATCAAATGATTTCTTAGATTTATCAGAAAGATTGAACAATGTTTATTATGAACTTACAGACATCCAACAATCTCTAACAGATAAATTAGAAAATCTTGAGTATAATCAATTAGATTATGATAATTTAATAATTAGATTTAACACCTTAGATAAGATAAAATCAAAATATAACAAATCAATTAAGGAATTAATTGAATATCAATCCTATCTTGAAGAAGAGGTTGAAAAAGCTAATAATTATGATGAAATTATAGAAGACGAACTTTCTTTAGTAAAACAAAAGTTTAAATTACTATTGAATGATGCTTTAAAATTGAGAAGTTTTAGAAAAGATCTCGCAAAAAAAATCACCAAGGAGATTAAAGAAACCCTTCATGATTTGGTTATTTTAAATGCAGATTTTGAGATTCGTTTCGATAATTCTCTTCCTAAAGATGAATTAGATGATTCTTTATTTAAAGAAAATGGGATAGATAGAATAGATTTTTATATATCCACTAATCTAGGGCAACCTTTAAAGCCCTTATCTAAAACAGCTTCAGGTGGTGAGATGAGTAGGGTGATGTTAGCCTTTAAATCTATATTTGTTAGAAACAATCATATTTCTACTATAATTTTTGATGAAATTGATACAGGTATAAGTGGATTTATCGCCAAACAAATCGCTAATAAGATTCAAGAAGTTTCCAAGATATGCCAAGTAATATCTATTACCCATATTCCTCAAGTAGTAGCTACTGGAACTCATCATATCTCTGTTAAGAAAAAAATTGTTAGAAATAATACTAAGATTATAGTCTCTTATTTGGATTATCAAGAAAGAATATTAGAAATAGCTAAGATGATAAGTGCAGATAAAATAAGCAACGCTTCCATTGAAAGCGCAAAAGAATTATTGATATCAGAATAAAAAAAAGATGATTTTATAAAGTCATCTTTTTTATTATCCTTCTAATACATTAATAGCTCCAATAATAGCTGATATAAATAATCCCAAAACCATACCTAATGCAAGAACTAAAATTATAATTCTACCTATTTTACTTTTAGTAGGATTAAATGCTCTTCCTTCAATATTTCCTTCATATTGGTTGCCTTTTTTTGGTTTACGTACTTTAGACTTTGCCATAGTTTTCACTCCTAAATATTTATCACTCAATATATTATAAACTAAATAGTCTGAAAAATAAAGTATTAATTTTTAGCTTTTGTAATTTTTAAGATAATCAATAACTTCTTGAGTTAAATGATTAGGCGTAGAAGCTCCACTTGAAACTGAAACCAAAGAAACATTTTTCAAATCTTTAGGACAAATATCTTTAACTGTTTCAATTTGAATTGTCTTTGTTTTTGTGATTGTCTCGCTTACAATAGCTAAATTCCTCGTGTTATTACTTCTGGGATCACCGACAATATAACAGAGATCAACTCCTTTGTTATACTTGATAATAGCCGATTGTCTCAGACTAGTCGCATTACATATTTCTTCAGAAACTACAGTGTTTGGATATTGTTTAATTATTTTATCTATTAAATCTTTTATTTCAAATTTGCTAAATGTCGTTTGATTGGTAACGAATATAGGCATTTTAATGCCCTTAGGAATATCATTAGTATCTTCAACTAAACTTATATTATCTGATAATGAAATAGCCGCAATCGACTCTGGATGATTGTGTTTTCCAATATAAAATATATAATAACCCTTATTAGAATAATCCTTAATTAATGAAAAAGTTGTTTCTACATCTACACAAGTTGCGTCGATAAAAGGTATTTTTCTATCTATTAATTTTTCTTTTACCTTAGGGTCTGTCCCATGAGCGCTTAAGACAACAGTTCCAGATTTTATATTGTCAATTAGCTCTAAACGAGATTTAAAGCGGTCATCTAGAGTAATGATTCCCATCTCTTTTAATTCTTTAATTACATACTTATTATGGACAATATAACCTAATATGTATATTGGTTTCATAACCATAGGATCTTCATTGGCTTTTTTAACTGCGTTTACAGCTTTTATAACGCCTTTACAATAACCTCTTGGAGCTATACTTATTACTTTCATGATAACCTCTTTTGTTTTACATTTGTTATTATATATTATATAATATAAAGTAGATTTTTACAAAAGGATTGATTGAGATGAATTTTAATAAGGAACAGATAAACAAAGCATTGAAAACCATGGGATTTACTGAATTAACAGATGTTCAAAAACACGTAATTCCTTTGCTTCAGAAAAACAAAGATTGTATTGTAGAAGCTAACACGGGTTCAGGTAAAACCCATGCTTTTTTATTGCCGATTTTTGATAAATTAAATATTGAAGAAAAATCAGTTCAAGCTTTGATTATCGCCCCAACTAGAGATTTAGCTAATCAAATATATGAATTTACAGTTGAGCTCGCTTCATTTTTTGATGAATCAATTCAAATTGATTTATTCATCGGTGGAATTGAGCGCTCGCAAAAAATGGACTCTTTAAAAAAGAGACAGCCTCATATTGCAATAGGTACTCCTGGAAGAATTTATGATTTAGTAATAAAAGAAAACCTTTTAAAAGCATATACATGTAAATATTTTATAGTAGATGAAGCTGATATGACTTTAGAACAAAATTTTCTAGATGAACTAGGTGATATTTTTAAAATTCTAAAAAAAGATTCTACTAAAGCTGTATTTTCAGCGACTATTCCTA
>CAZSZZ010000077.1:0-6397 GCA_964611005.1 uncultured Candidatus Izemoplasmatales bacterium
ATAGTATTTTTATATATTAAAAATGATAATACTAAACAAGCTACTAAAACTAATATAAATATCAAATAATAAACCTTATTAAAACCAATAGGTAGGGTTAAAAATGCATAAGAAAAAGTGGCTATAATTATTAGAAATACGCTTCCTATCAGTCCAAAATTAATGGCATACTCATAGTTTGTCTTATTATAATCTTTTACACGCATATAACTTATTAATTTTTTTAAACCCTTTTTTTTCTTATTCATATATTGCCCTACCTATCACTCTATATTAAATTATACAAATTATTTATTAAGCTAATCAAATGTTGTCTAATTTAAATTAAAATGTCATCTTTGAAGATAAAAAATTTATTCTTCAAAATTAGCAAATATATCTTCTTCTTCTTCAGGCTTTTCGTAAGTAAATTCTGTATCTCTTAGTATTCCGGTTCCAGCTGGAATAAGTCCGCCAATAATAACATTTTCTTTTAATCCTAAAAGTGGATCCTTTTTTCCTCTTATTGCAGCATCGGTTAATACTCTTGTTGTTTCTTGGAATGATGCTGCTGAAAGAAATGATTCAGATTGCAAACTTGCCTTAGTAATCCCCAATAATATAGGTTTAGCAATTGCAGGTTTTAATCCTTTAGCAAACACTTTTTTATTGGCTTCATTAAATTGGTTAATTGATACTTGACTACCTGGTAATAGATCTGTATCCCCTTCCAAAATGACTGTCATTCTTTTTGACATTTGTCTTACTATAATTTCAATATGCTTATCTGATATATCAACAGCTTGAGAACGGTATACCCTTTGAACTTCTTGTAAAATATATTGTTGCACAATTTCCATATTTGTTACACGTAATAATTCTTTTGGATCAATTGTTCCATCAGTTAGTTGTTGACCAGCGATCACTTTATCACCTTTTAAAACTAAAGGTTGAACATTAGAATTTGTTTCATATGTCTTTTCTTCTATGTCACAACTAATTGTTATTTTATACCTTTCTTCTATCTGTTCTATATCAGAAACAATTCCTGATATTTCAGATATAATCGATTTTGATTTTGATTTTCTGGCTTCAAATAATTCTTGAACACGAGGCAACCCTTGAGTAATATCTTCTCCTGCCACTCCACCGGTATGGAATGTACGCATTGTTAATTGAGTACCTGGTTCTCCAATAGATTGTGCGGCTATAGTACCAACAGATTCTCCAACTTCGGCTTTTTCTCCTGTTGCTAGATTTTGTCCATAACATTTGCGACAAATTCCAACTTTAGCAGTACAAGTTAAAGCTGTTCTAATAGGAACTGATTCAATTCCTGATGCAATTATTTTTTTTGCAATTGATTCATCAATATATTCATTTCTTTCAGCGAGAATTTCTCCAGTTTCTGGATGAATAACATCAACCGATGCATATCTACCAGTTATTCTTTCTTCAAGAGGTTCAATTACTTTTCCATCTCTATCAAGTATTGCTTTAACTCGTATTCCTTTATCTGTTCCACAATCTTCTATTGATATTACAACATCTTGACTAACATCTACTAAACGTCTTGTCAAATATCCAGATTCAGCCGTTTTTAACGCTGTATCAGTTGACCCTTTTCTAGCTCCATGAGTGGAGTTGAAAAATTCAGACATGGTTAATCCTTCTCTAAATGAAGCTTTAATAGGTAATTCAATCGTATCTCCAGAAGGGTTTGCCATTAATCCACGCATACCTGCTAGCTGTGTAAAGTTAGATGCGTTACCTCTTGCCCCTGAATCACTCATCATGAATATTGGATTATTATGATCTAATTCCTTAATTAATCCATCTTGTATTTCATCTTTTGCTTTTTTCCACTCTTCAATAACTAAATTTTTACGTTCAGAATCAGTTAACATTCCAAGATTATATAATTCAGTTATTTCATCAACTCTTTTATCGTGTTTTGCTAAAACTTCTTGTTTTTTAGAATAAACTTCAATATCTGATGCCGCTACAGTAATTCCAGACATCGTTGAATATTTAAATCCTATATTTTTCATTTTATCAAGCATTTTTGAAGTTTCATTAATTTTATATTGCGCAAATATTTCCGCAATAATTAAACTAAGAAATTTTTTCTTAAATGGAGATACAATTTCTAATTTTTTTATTTCTTCCAGTATGTTTTTACCAGGCATAATAAAATATTTAGATGGTGTTTTTTCTTGTAAATTCGTTGAAGTAGGCTCGTTAATATAAGGGAAACTCTTAGGCAATATACGGTTGAATATTAATTTTCCTGGTGTTGTTATTAGATAATAATTTTTAAATTCATTTGGAATTCTTTCACAAAAACTAAAATTCATTTTCTCATCATTTATACTATTTGTAGAAGAATTAGCTTTATTTTCATCTTCTATAAAATCTTTATCTATATTTGATTTAATGAAATTAAGTTTCTTATCATTATCATCAGTCATTTTAATCGCAACTCTTGTATGTAATGTAATTATTTTATTTTCATAAGCAAGCATTACTTCATCATAATTCCCATAAACTGTACCTTCACCAATAGCTCCTTCTTTTTCCATAGATAAATAATAATTACCTAATACCATATCTTGTGAAGGTGTAACAATTGGTTTTCCATCTTTTGGAGCCAAAATATTATTTGAAGCTAACATTAATACTCTAGCTTCTGCCTGTGCCTCTTCTGATAAAGGTACGTGTACAGCCATTTGGTCGCCATCGAAATCTGCATTAAATGCAGTAGTAACAAGTGGATGTAATCTAATGGCTTTTCCTTCAACCAATTTAGGTTCAAATGCTTGAATACCAAGTCTATGCAAGGTTGGAGCACGGTTTAATAGTACTGGATGTTCTTTTATAACATCTTCTAAAACAGCCCAAATTCTACCATCTAATTTCTCAATTAAATTTTTTGCGCTTCTAATATTATTTGATATACCTCTGCTAATTAACTCTCTAATTACAAATGGTTTAAATAATGTAATTGCCATTTCTTTTGGTAAACCGCATTGATACATTTCCAAACTAGGACCAACAACAATAACAGATCTACCAGAATAATCAACACGTTTCCCAAGTAAGTTTTGACGGAAACGGCCTTGTTTCCCGCGTAACATGTCTGATAATGATTTTAAAGCGCGATTGCGTTCAACAACCATTTTTCTGCCTCTTTTTGAATTATCAATCAAAGCATCTACAGCTTCTTGAAGCATACGTTTTTCATTTTTAGTAATCAAGTGTGGTGCCTTTTGTGCAAATTGTCTTTTTAAACGATTATTTCTATTTAAAATTCTTCTATATAAATCATTTAAATCCGTTGTTGCAAATCTACCACCATCTAATTGAACCATAGGACGTAAGTCGGGTGGAATAACAGGTAAAACATCTAATACCATCCACTCTGGTTTATTATCGCTGTTTTTAAATGCTTCTACAACATTTAAACGTTTAACTATCTTTTCTCTTCTTTGTTTTGAAGCTGTTTTTAATTCAACTCTTAAGCGTAAAGTTTCTTCTTCTAAATCAAGTTTTTTCAATAAATATTTAACTGCTTCAGCTCCAGTAAGAGCTTTAAATCTTGATCCATATTCAAAATATTTATTTGTATATTCATGCTCAGATAAAATTTGTTTAAATTCTAAATCAGTATCTCCCGCTTCTACCACTATATATGAAGCTAAATATACAACTTCCTCTAAATCTCTAGCTTTTAAATCCAATAATATCGCTAGACGAGAAGGAGAATTTCTTAAATACCAAGCATGTACAACTGGGGCAGCTAATTCAATGTGTCCCATTCTTTCTCTACGCACTTTACTTTCAGTGTATTCTACTCCACAAACAGGACATTTTTTCCCAGGGTGTGAACTTCTCTTTGATTTATTTGAACATGCACATTGAAAATCTTTAGTCGGTCCAAAAATTACCTCGCAAAATAAGCCGCCTCTTTCTGGCTTTAATGTTCTATAATTAATAGTTTCGTGTTTTTCAACTTCTCCAAAAGACCATGAACGAATTTCTTCAGGAGATGCTAATCTAATTTTTAAATGTGAAAATTTCTGACTCATTTAATCCATCTCCTTTTAATGGAATCCAAATTTAGTAATGTAATCATCGCGATCATTGTCAACTAAACTTTTATTCACTTCATTTTCTCCTGTATCTTTATTAATCAACTCAACATAGATTCCTAAGGAGCGCAATTCTCTCGTTAGAACTCTAAATGATTCTGGCAAACTTGGTGATGGAATCGGTTCCCCATCGACAATTGCTTTAAACACTTTATTTCTACCGATAATATCATCGGATTTTACTGTTAACATTTCTTGTAATGTGTATGCAGCTCCATACGCTTCAAGAGCCCACACTTCCATTTCACCGAAACGTTGTCCACCATTTTGAGCTTTACCACCCATAGGTTGTTGCGTAACTAATGTATATGGTCCAACACTTCTTGCATGCAATTTATCATCAACCATATGGTCCAATTTAATCATATACATTACTCCAACTGATACTCTATTATCAAATTTATCTCCGGTTCTTCCATCGTATAATATATATTTACCATCAGGATTCATACCGGCTTCTGCCATAATTTCTTCTAAATCTTTTTCTAAAACACCATCAAATACTGGTGTAGCTATATGAACTCCTAATTCTTTAGCGGCCATTCCTAAATGAATTTCTAAAACTTGCCCAATATTCATACGTGAAGGTACTCCAAGTGGATTAAGCATAATATCAATTGGTGTCCCGTCTTTCATGTACGGCATATCTTCTTGTGGAAGTATTTTAGAAATAACACCTTTATTACCATGACGTCCAGACATTTTGTCACCCTCTGAAATTTTACGTTTTTGAACAATATAAACTCTAACTGACATATTAACGCCAGGATTTAGTTCATCTTCTCCGCGTTTAAAGACTTTAACAGAGTGAACAATTCCCCCTCCACCGTGAGGAACTCTTAATGAAGTATC
The DNA here is from genome assembly GCA_964611005.1 of uncultured Candidatus Izemoplasmatales bacterium. Taxonomy (GTDB): domain Bacteria; phylum Bacillota_I; class Bacilli_A; order Izemoplasmatales; family Hujiaoplasmataceae; genus 4572-104. Next base: position 4,983 of record CAZSZZ010000077.1, read on the forward strand.
TCTAACTTCACGTGATTTTTCACCAAAAATAGCAAGCAATAATTTTTCCTCTGGAGATGGATCAGTTTGCCCCTTAGGAGTAACTTTTCCTACTAAAATATCTCCTTCTTTAACCTCAGTACCAGGAATAACAATTCCCATTTCATCTAAATATTTACGACCGTCATCACCAACATTAGGTATTTCACGAGTAAACTCTTCTTTTCCGAGTTTAGTATCTCTAGCTTCTATATCGTATTTTTCTATATGAATAGATGTATACACATCTTCTTTAACTAATCTTTCATTCATTATAACTGCATCTTCATAATTATAACCATTCCAAGTCATAAAAGCCACAGTAACATTCCTTCCAATGGCAAGTTCTCCTTTATCCATAGAAGGCCCATCTGCGATAATATCTCCAGCATCTACTTTTTCTCCAACTTTTACAATAGGGGTTTGATTAATACACGTTCCTTGATTACTGCGCATAAATTTTAAGAGATTATATCTTTCTAATTCTCCATTTTCATTTCTAATTTTAATAACAGTCCCGTCAACGTACTCAACAACTCCATTGTTTTTAGATATTAAAGCTGTTCCTGAATCATGAGCAATCTTATATTCTATACCAGTTCCAACATATGGAGCTTCTGGTTTTAATAACGGAATTGCTTGGCGTTGCATATTCGCACCCATCAATGCACGGTTTGCATCATCATGTTCTAAAAATGGAATTGATGCAGTTGAAACTGAAACAATCTGTTTCGGTGAAACATCCATATAATCGCATTCTGTACGATTAAAAATTTTGGTTTCTCCATTACATCTTGCAACAACTTTTTCTTCTTTAATTGTCATATCATCATTTAAGATAACATTAGCTTGCATGATAACATGATCTCTTTCTTGGTCCGCAGATAAATATTCTATTTCATCAGTAACTTTGCCTGTTTTTTTATCTATTTTTAAATACGGAGTTTCAATAAACCCATATTTATTTACTTTAACATAACAAGCTAAAGAGTTAATTAAACCAATGTTTTGTCCTTCAGGTGTTTCAATAGGGCAAATTCTACCATAATGTGATTGATGCACATCTCTAACTTCGAATCCAGCGCGATCACGAGTTAATCCACCTGGACCTAGTGCAGAAATTCTTCTCTTATGAGTTAATTCATCAAGCGGATTAGTTTGTTGCATAAATTGTGATAACTGAGAACTTCCAAAAAACTCTTTTATTGAAGAGGTAAGTGGCCTGATATTTATAAGGTTTTGTGGAGTGATTTCACGTGGATCTTTTGTAGACATTCTATCTTTTACGTTTTTTTCCATTTTTGCTAAACCAATTCTAAATTGGTTTTTTAATAATTCTCCAATTAAACGTAATCTTCTATTTCCTAGATGATCAATATCATCCATAGTTCCAATAC
>CAZSZZ010000078.1:0-6314 GCA_964611005.1 uncultured Candidatus Izemoplasmatales bacterium
TAAATCAGATGTTTTTTATCAAGAAAAAATAAAAAAACTCACTGATAGAAGAAATGATTTAGGAAGAATAGTATATAAAGAAGCTTTCAAACGTTTTATCTATGAAAAAGTATTTGGCTTAAAAAATGTTTCTTTTTACACTGTTTTATTAAATACTGATTATGTATATAACGGATTAAACTATGAGCACGATTTATATCACATATTTGATTTTTCAAAATTATACCAGGATATGTTTGAAATCATAGAAGCGGATATCTACAGGATGATTAATCATATTGAACTAAATGATTTTACTGAAGTTCCTCTAGTTAAAAAAGATTGTAGGAAAGATGATACATTCGAGTGTAAATTCGTTAATTTCTGTTTTTCACACATACCTAAAGAAAATTCCATTTTTAATTATTTTAATTCTCATAGAGGTTTTTATGAACCAAATGATTCAGGCGAAATCTTCCATGACACATATGAGTTAATCAATCAGGGCAGAGTTAGTATGGAGGATATTCCTATATCTTGGTTAAAAGATGAAAGACATTTAATGCAAAGATATTGTCTAGAGACTAATTCTATCTATGTTCATAAAAAAAAAATAGAGACAATTCTAAAAACGTTACGTTTTCCACTGATATATTTGGATTTTGAAGCGTTGCCTTGTATGTTGCCAAGGTTTAAAGGGGAAACACCTTTTACTCAATCTGTATTTCAATATTCTATTCATATTCAAAAAGAAGAGGATAAGCTAGAGAAGAATGGTAAAAATCATTATGAATTTATAGCTAATCCTAAATTTGATAATCGCAAAGAATTAGTTGAGAATATGATTCATATAATTAATAAATATGATTCTAGTGTGATTGTCTATCATAAAACATTTGAGGAACAAAGATTAAAGGAATTTCAATTATATTTTCCAGAGTATAAGGTTGAATTACAAAAAATAATTGATCGCTTATTTGATTTAAAAGATGTGGTTAAAAATAATAAAAAATTCTTTATTAAACATGGTTTTTCAGATTATGAGGCTAGCAGATATAATTTTTATGGTCAAGCATTATCAGGGTCATATTCGTTGAAAAAAGTAATTAAGGTATTTGATGAATCTGCTTATGAAAATTTATCGATTAAAAATGGAATTGAAGCCTATGAAGCGTTTATGAGATTGGAATTTTTAAATCCTATAGATAGAGATAAAACAATTGTAGATTTGTTAGAATACTGTAAACAGGATACATATTCTATGTTTCAAATTATACAGGGTTTAATTAAGTATCTTTCACCAGGATTTAGCATTCAATAACTCTTGCAAAAGCAGATATATTATGCTATAATAACATTCGCGCCTAGACCTGAATTCAGAGACACTCCGACTCTCTATTCGGATTTGAGGTAAGACTAAAAAAAAGGAGAGATGAAATTATGGCTTTAAGTAAAGAAAAAATCAAAGAAATCGTTACTAAGTATCAATTAAAAGAAGGAGATACAGGTTCTCCAGAAGTTCAAGTAGCTCTTTTGACTGAAGAAATCAATGTATTGAATGAACATTTAAAAATTCATAAACATGATTTTCATTCAAAAAGAGGATTGTTAATGAAGGTTGGAAAGAGAAGAAGTTTATTAAACTACTTAAAATCTGTATCATTAGAACGCTATATCACTTTGATTAAGAAATTAGGATTAAGAAGATAATTTCTCGATAAGCACCCTCAAAAGGGTGCTTATTCTTTGTCTCGATTTTCTTTAGAAAATACAAATATTGTGATATAATATTTAAGTGAGAATAATGGATTTATACGAAATGAGGGTAATAAATGAAAAAAGTATTTAAAAAAGATTTTTACGGAAAGGAATTTGTTATAGAGGTAGGGCAGTTAGCTAAACAAGCTACAGGCTCTTGTTTGGTTCGCTACGGTGATACTGCAGTATTAACTGCGGCTGTAGTTGGAAAAGAACCTTCTAAGATGAATTATTTTCCATTATTAGTGATGTATCAAGAAAAATTATATTCTGCAGGAAAGATTCCTGGAGGATTCTTGCGTAGAGAAGGTAGACCTACCGAACATGAAACATTAATTTCTAGAGCTATCGATAGGCCTTTGAGACCGTTGTTCGCAGAAGGATTTAGAAATGAAGTACAGATTATCAATACTGTACTTAGCGCAGATCCTAACTATTCACCTGAGATGAGTGCATTGTTTGGTTCGTCTTTAGCACTTGGACTTGGTGGAATTCCTTTTAATGGTCCAGTAGCTGGAGTTATGGTTGGACGCATTGATGGAGAGTTTATCTTAAATCCTACTCCAGAAGAACTAGCTGTTTCTGATTTAGATTTAACTGTCGCAGGTACTAAAGAGGCAATTAATATGGTTGAGGCTAGCGCTAAAGAAATGGATGAAGATACCATGCTTGATGCACTTATGTTTGCTCATGAAAAGATAAAAGAGTTAGTTGAATTTCAAGAAGAAATTATCGCAGAATGCGGTAAAGAAACTATGGAAATCGAATTAGTAACTGCCCCAGAATTTGTTCGAAAAGAAGTTTATGAACTTGAAAAGGGTAGAATTATTAAAGCAGTTACTGTAGTTGAAAAACTTGAACGCCAAGCAGCTATAGAAGCTGTTGAAGATGATGTTTTAGCTGTTTTAGAAGAAAAATATCTAAAAGAATACGATAAAGATGAAACTAAAAAATTATTAAGCTTCGCAAGAGCTGTTTTAGAGGAAATTCTTGTAAAAGAAGTAAGACGTTTAATAACTGAAGAAAAGATAAGACCTGATGGAAGAAAAACAGATGAAGTTCGTCCATTAGAATCTGAAATAGATATTCTTGCAAGGCCACATGGTAGCGCCTTGTTTACTAGAGGTCAAACACAAGCTTTAGCTACGGTAACTCTTGGAGCTTTAAGAGAAGCTCAAATTATCGATGGTGTTAGCGTTGAAGATGGTAAGAGATTTATGTTGCATTATAATTTTCCACAATATTCAGTAGGTTCTGTGGGATTTTATAGAGGACCTGGAAGAAGAGAGATAGGACATGGCGCATTAGGAGAAAAAGCATTATCACAAGTATTACCTTCTGAGGATGAATTCCCTTATGCAATACGTATTGTATCGGAAATATTGGAATCTAATGGTAGCTCTTCACAAGCAACAATCTGTGCTGGGTCATTAGCTTTACTAGCAGCTGGAGTACCTGTTAAAGCACCTGTTGCAGGTATTGCGATGGGACTCGTTAAAAACGAAAAAGATTATACTATCTTAACTGATATTCAAGGATTAGAAGATCATTTTGGAGATATGGACTTTAAAGTTGCTGGTACTAAAAATGGTATTTGTTCTTTACAAATGGATATTAAGATTTCAGGAATCACTAAAGAAATATTTAAAGAATCATTATTTCAAGCAAAGAAGGCAAGACTTCATATTCTTGAAAATATGAATAATACAATTTCTGAACCTAGAAAAGAATTATCTAAATACGCTCCAAAGGTTAAACTAATGAAAGTTAAGCCAGAAAAAATAAGAGATATAATTGGTTCTGGTGGAAAAACTATCTCACATATCATTGAACTTTGTAATGATATTAAGATTGATATTGAACAAGATGGACGTGTTATTTTAATGCATGAAGATACTTACTTTATTGATAAAGCAATGAAGATGATTGAAAATATTGTCCGTGAAGTTGAAGTTGGAGAAATTTATAACGGTACTGTAAGACGTATTGAGAAATTTGGTTGCTTTGTAGAGTTATGGCCTGGTCAAGAAGGATTAGTACATATATCTAAATTAGACATTAAGCGTACTAATAAAGTTGAAGATATAGTGAAACTTGGAGATGTTATTCAAGTTAAAGTAATTGGTATTGATGATAAAGGCAGAGTTGATTTATCTAGAAAAGCAGTATTAGAAGGCATTAAAAAATGATATAATATAGGTACCAAGTTGTCGGGTAATCGAGCGCTTAGGCGTTAGGAAAGTCCATGCTAGCACAAGCTGAGATGCTTGTAGTGTTTGTGCTAAACGAAAAAATAAGTTTAGGCACCAAGTTTTGGTGACGGCGAAGAAATGGATGTAAAAGGCCAGAGTATTTGTAAAGTGCAACAGTGACGATACATATAGAATATATATGTGTGAAACGGGTAAACCCCTCAAGCTAGAAACCCAAATTATGGTAGGGGCACGGTTGTGAGAGAAATGAATCGAGCAACTGACGGTTATACCGTAGATAAATGATTACCAGCTTTTTTAAAGCTACAGAACATGGCTTATAGATAACTTGGTTTTAAAAAGCATATTATTGATATGCTTTTTTTAAAACTTAGAGGTGATAGAAATGCAAGATAAACAAAAAAGAATTCGTAATTTCTCAATTATAGCTCATATAGATCATGGAAAAAGTACCTTAGCTGATAGAATTTTGGAATTAACTCATTCTGTATCAGAAAGAGAAATGAAATCTCAGTTTTTAGATTCTATGGATCTTGAAAGAGAAAGAGGAATTACAATAAAATTAAATTCAGTTGAATTGAAATACCTAGCAACTAATGGTGAAGAATATATCTTCCATTTAATTGATACACCTGGACATGTCGATTTCACCTATGAAGTCTCAAGGTCACTCGCTGCTTGCGAAGGGGCTATTTTAGTTGTAGATGCAACTCAAGGTATCGAAGCACAGACTATAGCTAATGTTTATCTAGCACTAGATAATAATCTGGAAATTATTCCAGTAATAAATAAGATTGATTTAGAAAGCGCTGATATCGAGAGCTGTTTAAAAGATATTGAAGAAACAATAGGAATTCCTAGAGAGGATTGTTTACTCGCATCTGCAAAAACCGGGGAAGGCGTAAGAGAAATATTAGAAGCAGTAGTAGATAGAATACCCGCTCCAGGTGGAGATAATCAAGCTCCACTTCAAGCTTTAATTTTTGATTCTTTTTATGATAGTTATAGAGGAGTTATTCCTTTAATTAGAATAGTTAATGGGTCAATAAAAAAAGGCGACAAAATCGAAATGATGGCCACAAAAGGTGTATTTGAAGTGAGTAATTTAGGTGTATATCTACCAAAAGAACATTCAAGAGAAAAGCTTGAAACCGGTGATGTTGGTTGGGTATTCGCAACTATTAAAGAAATCGAAAAAGTACATGTTGGAGATACTATTACAAAACCTGATAATCCTGCAAGAACTCCATTGCCAGGGTATCGAAAATTAACCTCAATGGTTTATTCAGGAGTTTATCCAGTTGACGCAGATGATTATTTGGATTTAAAGGATGCAATTGAAAAAATGAAGTTAAATGATGCATCATTAAACTATGAACCAGAAACCTCAAATGCTCTAGGTTTCGGATTTAGAATAGGGTTTTTAGGTATGTTGCATCTTGAGATATTTCAAGAGCGTTTAGAAAGAGAATTCCAACAAAATATCATAACTACAGCTCCATCAGTAAACTATTTGGTTCATCTTCAATCGGGTGAAGTATTAGAGATTGATAATCCTGCGAAAATGCCTAAAAATCAGGCTGTGGCCTATATTGAAGAACCATATGTATTAGCTACTATTTTAACTCCAAATGAATTTGTAGGTAATATCATGGGACTTTGTCAGTATAAAAGAGGGATATTTAAAGATATGAAATATATTTCTGATATGAGAGTTGAACTAGTTTATGAACTGCCATTATCAGAAATAATATATGATTTCTTTAATCGCCTAAAATCAGGTTCAAAAGGTTATGCTTCACTGGATTACCATGTAATTGAGCATAGGAAATCTGATTTAGTTAAAATTGATATTTTATTAAATGGAGAAGCAGTAGATGCATTAGCTTTTCTTGTACATAAAGATTTTGCATATCAAAGAGGATTGAAAATATGCCAAAAATTAAAGAAAATTATTCCGCGACAACTTTTTGAAATTCCAGTACAAGCTGCAATTGGTTCAAAGGTTATAGCTAGAACCAATATTAAAGCATTGAGAAAAGATGTTTTAGCTAAATGTTATGGTGGAGATGTATCAAGAAAGAAAAAACTATTAGAAAAACAGAAAAAAGGTAAAAAAAGAATGAAATTAGTTGGTTCAGTAGAAATACCACAAGCTGCTTTTATGTCTGTTTTATCTCTTGATTCAGATGAAGAATAAGATTGAATGTTAAGGATAAAGATATTTATTAAATAAAATAAAAAAAAGAGGAGGTGTTATTCCGAAAGGATTGGGGCCTCTTTAACAGCTTTTTAATATATGCTTTAGTTATTTAAGTTCTACTAACCAAATATTCTCCTAACTCAATTATATAAGTCTTATTA
>CAZSZZ010000079.1:0-6310 GCA_964611005.1 uncultured Candidatus Izemoplasmatales bacterium
TACAATTATTTTGCATTAGTAGTTCATATTCTATTTATATTACTAGTAATTATGATTATAGCATTTTTTGACTACTAATCTATTTTTTAAATAATTTTATCGAGGCTAATTTTAGGCTTTGTGGACAACTTGTTTTCAAAGTCCTAAAACAACTCGCTTTAAAAATATTTATTCTATTCTTTATTTTATATTAGCCTTAATATTTTTCTATCACATAAATTTCACTAAAAATAATCATATTCAAAAGAAAATCAAAGATAGGAAAAAAAACATTTTAAAATATGTATATTTTGTTATATAATATTATAGACATGTTTCAATGAAGGAGTTTATATTTTATGCGAGTTTATACGAAAAAATTAATCATTTCTTTTATAGCAATATTTTTAGGATTAACAGTTACAGCTTGTGGGAGTGATACAACCGCTACACAAACACTTACACCTAATAATTCTGTAATTCCTGAATTATCAAATCCAGATAAGGTTTATGTTTCAGGAGAAAATTATACAATTACTTATGGAGATATGTATCAACAAGTTAAAATTAATGATGGATTAACTCAATTATTAACAATGGTTGATTCTGATTTGTTAAGTGAATACATATCAGCGGTAACTGATGAAGAAATCACAAATCGTTTAAATATTTTAGTTTATGGAACTGATGATTTAGATGAAATAAATGATATGGATGAATCAGATAAAGCTGATAAAGAGAAGGAATATTATGATGGTATGTATTTATTGGGATATGATAAATCTAACATGGATGAATATGTACGCTTTTTGGTTGCTAAAGAAAATTATGCTAAGAGCCAAATAGTAAATGAAGCTAATAGTGAAAAATCATGGTACGCAGGGCCAAAAACAATAGCTGATTATTATGACAAAAACTATGATTTTGATATAACTACAATCAAAATTAGATTTTTATCATTAGCTGATGCAAACAGCGTTATGAGACTATTTAATTTAGTATCTAAAGATGGAGAACTTAGATTATATACTGGAGATACTCCTTTATCTCAAGTACCAAATTCATCATTAAACGATACAAATACTCAAGTGTTAAGTGATGAAAAAATACTTCAAACATTTATTAAACTTTATAATTATATTTATAGTGGATATAGAACACAAATATCTGAAGATACTACATATGAAGATTTATTAACAAACCCTGATTTAGTTATTTCTAGAGGAACATTGAAAAAGGTAAATTCAAATTTAGATGATTTTCTTTATGATACTCTAGGAACATATGAAGACTTCATTAATGGTAATGATGATACTATGTATTATACATATACACCAATTGAATATAGCTCTAATAATGATTCCTGTGCTTATATGATTTTAAATTTGCATAAAGAAAATAAAGCTAATGTATCTGATTTTGATGGAAACGAATCCGATTTAGTCGCCTTAATTGGACGCGATATATATGATGAAATAAAACAAAAAATTATTGATTTAGATATGGATAATAATACTTTTGTACAAGCTAGAATGGTTGAACTTAGAGAAAATCATAACTTTAGTATTTACGATTATTTTATTGGGAAAGATTATCAATCTGTTTCTTCTGATTTTGAAAGCGATGAGGCAGGAAGCGATACAATTGTTGCTAGTTATGATAATACAAATATAACAGCTGATCAATTATTAACTTTTGCAATGAATCGTAATGCTGAACTATATTCAGTTTATGGTGTACAAGCACAATATGTTATCTCGCAACATTATAAAGATGTTTATTGTTCAGATGAAGATGAAACTTGTGAGTACGATGTATTAAAAAATCAATCTGATGAGATGCTTTCTCATTTTAATTCATATGATTCATTAGAACAACAATTTAATGATAGCTACTACGCATCTTATTATACATTTGAAGAGTATTTGTACTTAGCATATGGTGTTCGCAACAAAGAAGAAATGATTTATAAATATTATGTTAAAGGCACTCTACAAGCATACACGATTTACGATCAAATAAGATATAATGATTATGATGTTTTAAACCGTTTAATGGAATTAATAAAACCATATTATGATAATTATTTCAGCTTAAATGTAAACCATATATTAATTTATATTGATAGAGATGAAGATGGTAATCCTGATGATTATGCTAAGTTTTATGATAGTCTATCAAACAAAATCCCTTATGATCAATTAATAGTTGATTTAGAAAAAGCTATAAAATCATACCTAGAAGATGATAACAAATCTATGAGTGATTTAATTGCTGATTATAATAAAGCTAATAGAGATGACGAAACATGGGGAAAATTTAAACGTTTTGGATTATATTTATTAACAGAAAAACTTGGAGAAAAAACATATAATAATTCTGTTGGGAAGCTTGAAGATTCATTTATAAATGCATTGATAGATTTATATAAAGAATATCAATTACCAGAAAATGAAAATAAAGATTATTTATTATCTTCTGATTTAGTTGAGACTTCTTATGGTGTTCATTTAATTCAAGTTGAAAAAGGAGATACGTTTGAAAAACCATCTGCTAAATTTACTATGACTTATGATTCTGAAACTGGAGATCCTCAATACGATGAATTATTAGTTAACTCATCAGATGAACTATCATTAAATCAATTAAAAGTTTACGCTGACTATCGTTTTTATAATATAGCCTCAACTTCTGGAGATTTAGAAGCTATTTACGGACTAACGGAACCTAAAATTCCAGAATCAGTAATGGATGCCATAAATAGTTATTTCTCAGATTTATATGATGGTCTTTATGTAATAGGATATTTAAATAATATTGTTATTGATGTTCTTTTATCTGGAGATTATGTTAATGAAGAACCTAGTTATTGCAATATAACAGAAGCGGGATATACTGATAGACTTCAAAAAATACATGATATTTACGATTATCAAATATTCGTTGATTTAGATAAGAGATAATTTTAGAAAAGTGCGAATTAATCGCACTTTTTAAATCGAGGGAAAATATGAACATTAAAGAAGAAGCGAAAATTATAAAAAAAAATACTATTTTTACAATAATAGCTAACTCACTTCTTGCTATTATGAAAATGCTTGCGGGTGTTTTTGGAAATTCCAGTGTTTTAATTAGTGATGCTATTAATTCAATTGGAGATATAGTAACAAATATTGTTGTATATATAACTGCTATTTTTTCGAAAAGAGAAGAAGATAATAAACATCCTTATGGACACGATAAATATGATAGTATTATTTCTATATTTCTTGGAGTTGCTATAGTCGTTACGGCTATAGGGGTTGGCAAGAATGCAATTGTAAAACTTTATGATTATTTTGCAAACGGAATTGGAATAACTACACCTAAATGGTATGCATTGCTTGCGGCTATTTTAACAATAGCTGTAAAAGAATATTTGTTTAGAAAAACTAAAAGCGATGCAAAAAAAGCAAAATCAAGCACGTTGATGGCTCAAGCGTGGGATCATAGATCAGATACTATTGCTAGTTTTGGCGCTGTTATTGGTATTGTTGGAGCCATGAATGGATTAGGGTTCCTAGATCCCATTGCTTCTATAATAATCGCTTTATTTATTTTTCATTTAGGATATAAAATAGTTCATGTTGGAATTTCACAAGTAGTAGACCAATCTGCGGATTCAAATATTGAGGCTGAGATTATTAAAATAGTAATGAATTGTAAAGATGTAAAAAGTTTGGATGTTATAAAAACAAGAATGTTTGGTATGAAGATATATGTGGATTTAGAAATTGGGTTAGATCATTCTTTAACTTTAGAGGCTGCTCATTATATAGCCGAAAAGATTCATGATGATATTCAATCATCAATACCAGAGGTGTTAAACTGTATGATTCATGTGAATCCAAATTACGAAAAATAGCTTTAGATAGTTGATTTTAATAAATCACAGTGATATAATTAATAAATCACAAGTAAGCGCTTACGAGGAGGAAATTTTATGTTTTCAACAGCATTACCAGATTTATTTCAACCCGGAATAGATATTTGGGAAATTTTACTCAGAATGGGTTTAACAGCTTTTTTTGTAGGGATAATAGGGGTTGAAAGACAATTAAGACAAAAAATAGCTGGGGTTACCACTCACTTAATGGTTGCTTTTGGTGCTGTAGGAATTGCCATCTTACAGGATGCATTATATTATGATGCGCTTGAAACTTCAAAAGAATTATTTGATGCAGGATATTTTACAAATGCAGCTGTTCAAATTCAAAGACAAAGGGTAATTGCCCAAGTAGTTACAGGAGTTGGATTTTTAGGTGCTGGAACAATTTTAAAGACTAGAAATGGAATATATGGATTAACTACCGCAGCTACTTTATGGTTAGCATCTATGATAGGGGTTACTTTTGGAATGGGAGCTTATTCTATAGGTATTATCTTATCTTTGTTTTCATTAATATTCTTAACAGTATTTAGAAAAATACTTTCAAAGACTTCTTTAAGGCACATTGAAAGCCCCGAAATTATAGGTTCTGAAAAAGTAGATGATTAAAGAGACGCTGTCTCTTTTTTTTGTCAAAAAATAATCAGTGATATCTTTTGCAATTAAATTAGAAATAATGTAAAATATGTATGGAATTTCGGAGGTTTTAAGTATGCTACTAGTTATTAAAGACTTATATGTATCTGTAGAAGGAAATTTAATTCTTCAAGGTGTAAATTTAAAGATTAAAGGTGGAGAAACTCATGCAATAATGGGACCTAATGGTACAGGAAAATCTACATTAGCTGCTGTATGCATGGGCCATCCTAAATATAAAGTAGAATCAGGAGATATTTTACTTGATGGAGAAAGTATTTTAAATAAAACAATAGATCAAAGAAGCCGTATGGGTTTATTTTTAGGAATGCAAAATCCAACAGAAGTACCAGGCGTAACTAATTTTGATTTTGTTAAAGCTGCTTTACAAACTAGAATGAAATCAGGAGAACATCTTCGAGTTGGTAAATTTATCTTAAAATTTGAATCAGCTTCAAAAGATTTAAATATGGGAAAAGGGTTAGCTCATCGTTTCTTAAATCAGGGATTTTCTGGCGGAGAGAAGAAACGAAACGAAGTATTACAAATGAAATTATTAAAACCTAATTTTGCTTTTTTGGATGAAATAGATTCAGGATTAGATGTAGATGCATTGCGTTTGGTAGGAAAAAACGTCACTGATCTTAAATCGCCAGATTTGGGATTAGTTTTAATCACTCATTACAAAAGATTATTAGACTATATTGTTCCAGACTATGTACATGTGATGATAAATGGAAAAATTGTAAAAACAGGTGGTAAAGAATTAATTAAAAAAATTGATAGCCAAGGATACGAATGGGTAAGAACTGAACTTGGTATTACAGATTTCGATAAAAGAGTTGAACCTTCTTCTATAGGAATATGCCCAACAAGATATTAAAAAAAAGGAATAAATATGAAAATACCTATCTATTTAGATGATAAAGAAAACACACTTGTTTTCCAGGGAGAAGATATAATTAACCCTTCAAACATTAATATTTTAGACAAGTCTATTAATTTGACTGAATCTAAAACTGTATTTATCTATTTTGAAGATTCTAATTTAAAGAAATTAAATATAAATTTATTTGCTAACGCAAATATTAAATTATATATAATTATAAAATCTTCAAAATCTATTAAATATAGCATAGATTTTAATTTAAAGGAAAATGCAAAACTAGAAGTTTTCTTTGTTATTAGAAATGTTGAAATAGTGAATGTTTCTTTTGCATATTCTTTCCATCTATCAAAATCTGCTAAAGCTATAATAAGACAGGCGCTACTGGCAAGAGGGCATACTACTTTAAATAACGATATATATTTAGATGCTATAAATGCAGAAGTAGATATAGATTTATTAAATATAGGATCATATAATGATGTATTTAAAATTAAGCAAAATATAATTCATAATGCAAAATCAACCATATCTAATATTAGTAATTCATTAATAAGTCATTCTAATTCAGAATTATATTATTCTGTATCTGGGAAAATTAATAAAGGTAACGAATTTTCTAGTTGTAAACAGAATAATAAAGGCATAATTTTAGATGAATATGGAATTATAAAAGTAGAACCAAAACTATATATTGATGAATTTAATGTTGATGCTAGTCATGGAGCTGCTATAGGACAGATAGATGATGAACAATTATATTATCTTTTAAGCAGAGGATTAACTGAACTTGAAGCTAGAAATTTAATTATATCTGGATATACAAAACCTTTTATTAATAATATTGAAGATGAGGATATAAAATTGATGATTGAAAGACA
>CAZSZZ010000080.1:0-6261 GCA_964611005.1 uncultured Candidatus Izemoplasmatales bacterium
TTAATTCAAGTTTAAGCAATGGATTACCACCTTTCTTAGTTAAAGAACCAGGAATCAATTCTGGATTTATGATTGTTCAATATAGTGCAGCTTCACTAGTGAGTGAAAATAAATCAATATCACATCCAGCAAGTGTTGATTCAATTCCATCATCAGCTAATCAAGAAGATCATGTATCAATGGGAACAATTTCAGCTAGAAAAGCTTTAGATGTTATTGAAAACTCTGAAAAAGTTCTAGCTATGGAAATTTTTACCGCCTTACAAGCAATAGATTTCCGCGAAAAAGATAAATTGAGTTCACATACAAAAAAATTATATCAATATATTAGAAAAGAAATTCCATTTATAGAAAAAGATACAATCATGTATAAAAAAATACATAAAATGATTGAAATAGTTCAAAGAAAAGAATTTAAAGAAATGATTGAATTGGAGGGAAAATAAAATGACAGGAACTTATACATTAAAAGATATATTTCAAGAACTACCTAAAAAAAAGGAATTTATAAAAGGTATAAGAAGAGCTCCAAAAAGAGAATTTACTTTAACTGAAGCTGAAACTGCTTTAGCGTTAAAAAATGCACTTAGATATATACCTAAGGAATGGCACGAAACTTTAGCGCCTGAATTTTTAGAAGAACTTTTAACTAGAGGAAAAATATACGGTTATAGATTTCGTCCTAAAGGAAGAATATTTGGTAAACCAATTGATTCTTATGAAGGAAATACTTTAGAAGGTAAAGCTTTTCAAGTTATGATTGACAATAATCTTGACTTTGAAATAGCTTTATATCCTTATGAACTGATTACATATGGAGAAACGGGTTCTGTATTTCAAAATTGGATGCAATATCATTTAGCAAGAAAATATTTACAGGTTATGAATGATGAACAAACTTTGGTTTTATTGTCAGGACATCCTCTTGGATTATTTAAATCCCATAAAAGAGCTCCAAGAGTCATTATTACTAATGGACTTATGATAGGCGAATTTGATAATTTACATAACTTTAATAGAGCATCTAGTTTAGGCGTAGCTAATTATGGGCAAATGACAGCTGGCGGATGGATGTATATTGGTCCACAAGGTATTGTACATGGCACATATTCAACTTTATTAAATGTTGGTAGAGCTAAACTTGGATTACCTGAAAAAGCGAACCTTAAAGGTAAATTATTCGTATCTTCAGGACTTGGAGGTATGAGCGGTGCTCAAGGTAAGTCAATTGAAATTTGTGGTGGAGTAGGAATTATAGCTGAAGTTGATTATTCTAGAATTGAAACTAGATATAAACAAGGTTGGGTTTCTGAAATAGTAAATTCTGAATCTGAAGCATTTTCGTTTGCGAAAGAAGCTATGGAAAAAGGCAAAGCTAAAGCAATAGCTTATTATGGGAATATAGTAGATTTATTAGAATACGCAGATAGAGAGAATATTCATATAGACTTATTAAGTGACCAAACTAGTTGTCATGCAGTATATGATGGTGGATATTGTCCAGCAGGAATAACTTTTGAAGAAAGAACTAGACTTTTAAAAGAAGATAAAGCTCAATTTGAAAAATTAGTCAATAAAACTTTACATCGCCATTTTGAGGTTATCAAAAATATTGTAGCTAAAGGAACATATTTCTTTGATTATGGAAATTCCTTTATGAAGGCGATTTATGATTCTGGTATTACAGAAATTTGTCGTAACGGAGAAAATGACTTAGATGGATTTATTTGGCCTTCATATGTTGAAGATATTATGGGACCTATTCTATTTGATTATGGATATGGACCTTTCCGTTGGGTTTGTTTAAGTGGAAAAGATTCAGACTTAGATAAAACCGATAAAGTCGCATTATCTTGTATAGATAAAAACAGACGCTTTCAAGATTTAGATAATTATAATTGGATTCGTGATGCTAAAAAAAATAAACTCGTTGTCGGTACAAAGGCAAGAATTCTGTATCAAGATGCTTATGGAAGACTTAAAATAGCTTTGAAATTTAATGAAATGGTTAGAAATGGTGAAATCGGTCCTATTATGCTTGGAAGAGATCACCACGATGCAGGGGGTACAGATTCTCCATTTAGAGAAACATCAAATATTAAAGATGGTTCAAATATAATGGCTGATATGGCCACTCAAGTAGCCTTAGGGAATGCATCTAGAGGCATGTCTTTAGTAACTCTTCACAACGGTGGAGGAGTTGGTATTGGGAAGGTTATCAATGGTGGATATGGTATGGTTTTAGATGGTTCAAAAAGAGTAGATGAAATCTTACAAAGTGCTATGCTTTATGATGTTATGGCTGGAGTTTCAAGAAGAGCTTGGGCAAGAAACAATCACTCAATTGAAACTGCAAGTGAATACAATAAAATCGATAATAATTCAACCATAACTATTCCATATACTACAGATGAAGAAATGATTTTAAACTTGGTAAAATCTAATTATAAAAAGGGTGGACTATAATGAAGATAGTAGAGTGTGTACCTAATTTTTCCGAAGGAAGAGATATAGATAAAATAGAAAGAATTATGTCAGTTGTAAAATCTGATAAATTTGTTAAATTAGTTAACTATGAATCAGACGCTGACTATAATAGGACGGTAGTTACATTGATTGGTGAACCAAAAAAGATGATTGATTTAATTTTAAAACTTACAGAAGTATGTTTAAAGGAAATTGATTTAAACCATCATACTGGTGAACATGCTAGAATGGGAGCTATTGATGTAATTCCTTTTATCCCAATTTCTGATGTAACAATGAAAGAATGCGTAGATTACGCAAATGAATGTGCAAAAAGAATAAGTGAAGAATATAATATTCCAACTTATTTATATGCAAAAGCTGCTAAATTTGAAGAAAGAATTTCTTTACCAAATATTCGCAAAGGCGAATTTGAAGGAATGAAAACTAAAATATTAGAAACTGAGTGGAAACCTGATTTTGGAGAAGCTAAGATTCATCCTACTTTTGGTTGTGTAGCTGTTGGCGCTAGAGATTTTCTTATAGCTTATAATATTGATTTACAAACGGAAGATATTACTCCAACTAAAAATATCGCAAAAGTTATTAGAAAATCTTCAGGAGGATTTCAATACATTCAAGCGGGTCCAGTTTATTTAGAAAACAGAGGACATACTCAAGTTACTATGAATATCTTAAATTATAAAAAAAATCCAATTTACCGTATTTTTGAAACAGTAAAAATGGAAGCGTTGCGTTATCATATTAAAGTAAACGGAGCTGAAATCATTGGGCTTGTTCCTAAAGATGCTTTGATAAGATCCTTAAAATATTATTATGAAGTTAACAATTTAAAGATGCCTGAAGAATATAGTCTTAAACAAATAGTAGAGGATGTTTCTCGTTTCATGTTGTTTAGAGACTTTAGTGAAGAGAAAATTATAGAATACTTTCTATAGGAGATATAATGGAAAAAACTATTTTAATAAAGAATATTAAAACATGTTACACCTCCATACAAAAGCCACCAGTTAAAGGTGAAAACATGAATAAAATAAAAGAATATCACAATGCTTATATTGTGATAAAGAATAATAGGATTCAGGAGATTGGAAGAGATTTTTCAGGTCTAGAATCTTTATTTGATGAAACCTATGATGCAAGAAACTTAATTTGTATGCCTGGGTTAATTGACTCTCATACCCACCTTGTTTTTGGTGGATCAAGAGAAGATGAATTTGCTAAAAAAATAGCTGGTCTTGATTATTTAGAAATTCTAAAACAAGGTGGAGGAATCTTAAACACAGTCGCTAAAACTAGAAAAGCATCTTTTGAAGAACTCTATACCCAAGCTAAGAAATCTTTAGATGAAATGCTTTTATTTGGTGTTACTACTATTGAAGCCAAGTCTGGATACGGACTCAACTTGGAAACCGAAATAAAATTATTGAAGGTTTTACATAAATTAAATAGAGAACATCCGATAGATATTCATATAACTTATCTTGGAGCTCATGCTATTCCTAAGGAATATTTAAATGCAAGAGAAGAATATATACTTTCGATTAAAAACGATTTAAAACTTATTAAAAAAGAAAACTTAGCTGAAGCAGTTGATGTTTTTTGTGAGACTGGAGCTTTCAACGCAATTGAGACAAAAGAAATACTTGAAGAAGCTAAAAGATTAGGATTTAAATTAAGAGTCCATACAGATGAAATTAACTCAATAGGTGGCATTGAAATAGCTTTAGATTTAGAAGCTAAAACAGTAGATCATTTAATGGCTATAACAGATAATGATATAGAATTATTATCTAAAACTAATACTATAGCTAATATATTACCATCTACATCTTTTTTTCTTAATAAAAAATATGCCAACGCAAGAAAAATGATTAACAAAGGTGTTGCCTTAGCTTTGTCCAGCGACTATAACCCCGGATCTACACCTTCAGAAAATTATCAATTAACTTTACAATTAGCTGGAAATAAATTACATATGTTACCAAAAGAAATTCTAACTGCAGCTACAATTAATCCTGCATATAGTTTAGATATTTCAGAGAAAATTGGAAGTATAGAAAAGGGTAAATTAGCAGATTTGATATTGTTAGATGCTAGGAATTTAGATTATTTTATATATCATTATGGAATAAATCATACAAAAGCGGTATTTAAAAACGGTAATTTAGTAGTAAATAACCGTCAGATATTAGAGGTGAAACAATGAAATTAACAGAATACAGTATTAATGGTTTTTTAGAAGAATTATCATCCAAATCACCTGCTCCAGGTGGTGGAAGTGTTAGTGCATTAGCTGGAGCTAATGCTACTTCTTTAGTTAAAATGGTAGCTAATCTAACTGTAAATAAGAAAAAATTTAAAGCATTACCAGAAGATATTCAAAAATTATATAAAGATGAAGTTGATGCTTTTAAAGATGCGAATCTTCAGTTCATTAAATATATTGATGAAGATACTTTAGCATTCAAAAAAGTTATGTCAGCTTTTAAAATGCCAAAAACTACAGAAGAAGAGATTGTAAAAAGAAAAGAAACAATAGAAAAAGCTACTATAGATTCCATTAAAGTACCATTAAAAGTAGCTAAGCTATCTCTAAAAATGATGAAAAAAATGGATTTAATAATAGAAAATTCAAATAAAAACACAGTTTCTGATCAAGGTGTATCAATATTGTTATTTCACACTGCATGTATTGGTGGTATTTTGAATGTTAAAATAAATTTACCAGGATTAAGTCAAAAAAATTTAGTTTCTGAATACAAAAATGTTATAATAGATATTGAAAATAAGATAAATAAATTAAAGATTGATTTATTGGAAAGAATAAATAATCTTTTAAATTAGGAGGAATCATGAAAATATTTATTGATACAGCCATTATCAAAGAAATTGAAGAAGTTAGCACTTGGGGTATTATTTCAGGGGTTACAACTAATCCTTCATTAATAGCTAAATCAGGCATAACATTAATCGAGGCAATGCAGTCGATAATTAGATTAATTGATGGACCAATTAGCGCTGAAGTAGCTGAAAGTGATGCTTCAAGTATGGTTAAAGAAGCTAAAGAATATGCAAAAATGCATAAAAATATTGTCATAAAAATACCAATGACAATTGAAGGAGTAAAAGCGGTTAAGGAATTATCACAGTTAGGGATTAAAACAAATGTTACATTAGTTTTTTCAACATCACAAGCCTTAATGGCAGCTTCAGCTGGTGCAACCTATGTTTCACCTTTCTTAGGAAGGTTAGATGATCTAACAAAAAGAGATGATGCTGGATTTAAATTGGTTAAGGATATTAAAGATATGTTTAATACCTATGGATTTAAAACTCAAATCATAGCCGCTTCAATTAGACATTTAAATCACGTTGAACAATCTATGAAAGCAGGTTCGGATATAGCCACAATACCATATAAAGTATTAAAACAAATGGTTAAACATGAACTAACTGATAAGGGCCTTAGAATATTTAGAGAAGCTTCTAAATAGAATAAAAAAACGGATTTATTAAATCCGTTTTTTTATGATTATTTAGTGAAGATATATTCATATTACTTGACACATGACAAAGTGTCATATATAATACTGCTAGAGGTGATAGCTATGCCGTCTAAAACATTTTTAAATTTACCAATAGAAAAACAAAACAAAATCATAAAAGCATCAATCCAAGAGTTTTCATCAGTATCATTTAAAAAGGTTTCAATCAATCATATTATAAAAATGGCAGAAATATCAAGAGGTAGTTTTTATATGTACTTTGAAG
>CAZSZZ010000081.1:0-6245 GCA_964611005.1 uncultured Candidatus Izemoplasmatales bacterium
ATATATTATATCATTTATAACGAAGATTTAAGGAGATTTTATGAAAAAATTGCTTATTATAACTTATACTTTTTTAATTGTAATACTATTTAACGGATGTAGTGCTATTTCTAATCCAAATCCTGATTATTGTATTTTAAATAACGATAAATCTTATTTTTCTTGTAGTGACACAACTACATCTTATTTTGATACTCCAATATATTTAAAAATTTATTATAAAGATTCTGATAATTTTGATGTTAAGGAAATTTTTGATTATTTTGAAAATACTTTAGCATACTATCATAAATATTTTGATAAATACAATGAATATGAAGATATTCCCAATATTTATACTATCAATCATTCAACTGCTCCTGTTGAAATTGATGATATCTTATTTGATACAATTAAATTCGCAATTGATAATGGAAATATAATAACTCATAATAATTCTCCATTATTTGATGTAGCTTTAAATCCGGTTTTAAGCATCTGGCATAATGCTAGAGAGAGTGATTTATGTGATTTTTCAATTGAACCTGGGATTTCATATTGCCCTGTACCTAGAGATTTAATAGATGGTTCTAGTTTTAATACTAATCCTGATGACATTATTTTAGATTCAAACAACAAAACAATAGGTTTTTTAAAGGAGAATATGAGTATTGATTTGGGAGGAATGGCTAAGGGCTATGTTACTAAAATAATTTCTGATTATTTGAATAGTTTAAATATTACTTATATATTAAATGCTGGTAATTCCAATGTTATTGGAGGAGGAACCAATCCGGAAAGAGAAAATGGTAATTTTTATATAGCCTTAAAAACTCCTTCTACTGATTATAAAAAACAAACAGATTATTTTTTGACTTTATCTGTGCCTCAAAACATAGCTGTAGTTACTAGCGGAAATTACCAACAATTCTTTAAAGGATTAGATGATTCCTTGGTATATCACCATATAATCAATCCAATAACATATTATCCCGGAGGTTATTCGATGTCAGTTACATTGCTTTATCCTGATTCTGCATTAGCTGATATATTTTCTACTGCATTATATTTAATGCCACTTGAAGAAGCTATGGATTTTGTAAATTCATATGATAATTTAGAAGCTGTTTGGTATCATTATGATGGAACTTATGAGTACTCCGATGGATTCTCTCAGTATATATATGATATAAATTTTTAATTAAAATTTATATTAAAAGCACTTCTAAATTTAAGAAGTGTTTTTAATATTTATTAATTTTAATTGAAAAATCTTGAATAATGAATAATTTTATTAGCTAGATATCCAGTAATTAATCCAGCTGGAACGCTTATAATCATCATATAAGGTAAATAATATATTAAACTAGATGTTTTAACTAGAAAAATAACTATAATAATCTGTCCTACCATATGCATTAAAGCAGCTAAAACAGATACAGTATAAATTGACAATTTTGAACTTTTCAATGTTAAAATTGTTGTTAAAGCGAATAATCCTCCCCCTAAACTAATCCAAAAAGCAGGGGTGAATAAACCACTATATATTAAACCAACCAAAAAAATACGTAGAATAGCGACTATAGATCCTTCCTTTCTACCCATAGTAAAAACTACAACTAAGGTAGCTATATTAGCTAGACCAAGTTTTATTCCTGGAAAAGCAAATATAAGGGTCGCGAACGTACTTTCAACTATACTTAATACAATGCTTATAGAAACCATCATTGAAAGAAAAACAATTTTTCTTACGCTCAAATCATTATCTCCTTGCTGAAAGATATAAATACAACATTACAAGCGGCCAAAATAATAATCCTATAGCCACAAATAAAAACCATAAAGTATCAGGAGTAAATGCATAATTTGGATACGCCATTAATCCAGTGATAATTAAATAAGCTCCTATAGAAAATATCAATTGATTTCTTCTTTTTTTTATTAAACTTCTGTTTTTCTTCTTGAATTCAGGAAAAGCTTCCAAAACATCTTCTTTATCTCCAAATTCTTTGATAGATATCTCAATGGCTTCTTCTCTAGTTTTACCTTGTTCTACTAAATCATCAACCTTTTCTTCTAAACTTGTAGTTAATGTTTCATTTAATTCTTTTTTGACTTCTTCATTAAAAGAATCTTTTAATAATTTACTTATAAATTTCTTTATATTATTCATATAACATCATCTCCCAGTATTTTTATCATAATATCTTTCAGTGTTTTGTATTCTGAAATTAACTCCTTATAATAAGCTTTACCAAAAGATGTGATTATATAGTATCTTCTTTTTCTTCCATGAGATTTTTCACCCATATATGAATCAATTAGCTCTCGTTTTTCTAAACGTTGTACTACTGAATATAAAGTTGCTTCTTTAATATTAAACATATTATCTGTACGATTTTTAATCTCATTTACAATTTCATAACCATACATATCTTTTTCTTGTAAGAGTTTTAAAATAATTGTGTCTATATTACCTCTAATAATATCACTTCTTATCATATAATCCTCTTTTATTTTCTATTTAATACATAACCAATAGTAGTAGCTCCAGGACCTGCATGAGCTCCTACAGCTGGTGTTAATAAATAATCTTTTATTTCTTTAACACTAGGTCTTAATTTAATAACTTTATCGCGTATATATTCAACTGTTTTTGGGTTACTAGCATGTATAATAAAGGTTTCAACATCTTTTCCTTCGGTTTCTTCCAAATATTTTTCAATAACACGATCAACGGCTTTTTTAAATGTTCTTATTTTTTCTATGCTTACAACCGCTCCATCTTTGTCAATTTCTAACAAAGGTTTTATTTTTAATGCATTTGCGATAAAACCAGCAGCGTTTGAAAGCCTTCCATTTTTAACAAGATAACTTAAATCATTTACAGCAAAATAAATATGATTATTATCGCGAATATACTCTAAATCCTTTATAATTTCTTCTATACTTTTACCCTTTTTAAAATCTTCATGAGCAGTAAAAGCCATTAAACATTCAATATAGCCTACGCTTTTTGAATCGAATACAAAAACATCTACCCCTTCAACCATTTTAGCTGCAATTAAAGCATTCTCATAAATACCACTCATCTTAGAAGAAATGGTAATAAATATAATGGTATCGCATCCTTCATCTCTTAGTTTCTCATAATGTTCTAACATATTTCCTGTAGAAGCCATAGCTGTTCTTGGAAATAAGTCAGGATTTTTTTGTAACATTTCATAAAATTGATTAGCTGTTAATTCTTCATAATCAATATATTCTTTATCTCCTAAAAGTATTGTAGACCTAACTACATCAATTTGATAATCATGTTTAATATAATCAATAGCTGAATTTGTACATACAATAACACCTAATTTTTTCATATAATACCCCCTAAGTTTATATCTTAATTATAACGATATTCAATGGTTTGTCAATGGATGTTGATTTATCTCTGTTTTCTCGAAATTTGGATTCTTGCTTTTCTTCCTCTAAGCATTTTATGATTACAGTTTTTAATTATACTTGGCCCGTATTTTTTAGGTACAGTGAAAAAAGAGAATTCTGTTAAAATAGCTATGTCTTGAATTTCTCTAGATTGAATTCTAACTCTTGAACGAATAAAATCTAAAATATCAGAAATAGTTAATCCATCTTTTTTCCCTAAATTCATATGAAATCTTACTTGGTTTTCTTTTGTAAAATGCTTCTTGTTTTCTTTGAATGTTTCATTGATATCTAATTTGTTTCTTGAATTATCTGATTCTGAACCTAACATCTTTAATAGAGCAACTATAATTTCATCTTCATTTATTTGTGCTTGAATCAAACGGTTTAATGTTAAATATTGCTTTTCAAGAGATTCCGTTTCTATAACTTTTTTTACTTCATCAACAAACTTATCTGCTTTTACATCCATTACTTTTTCATATGTAGGTATATTTCTTCTTTTTATTTTTGTACCAGTTAGTCTTTCTATTTCAAAAATTCTTTTCATTTCACCTTTAGAAACTAAAGTAAATGCATATCCTAAATTTCCAATCCTACCAGTTCTACCTATTCTATGAATATAATAATCAGCTTTTTCTGGAGTATCATAATTAAAAACAGCTTCTACGTTCTTTATATCTAAACCTCTAGCAGCCACATCAGTTGCGACTAATACATCTATAATTCCATTATGAAATTTATTTAACACATTCAGTCTTGTGGTTTGCGGAAGATCTCCATGGATTTTATCGCAATTGATTTTTCGATCTATTAATTGGTTAGTAACTTCATCCACTTTAGCTTTTGTATTACAAAATATCAAAGCTAGATTAGGTCTATATATATTTAACAACCTATACACAGCTTCTGTCTTATTTTCTCTTTTTACTTTATAATAATGCTGTGATACATCTTGGTTTGTTCTATCACTTCCAACTGAAGTTATTACTTCAGGATTATTCATATATTTTTTCGCTAAAGTGATAATTGTTTTCGGCATAGTTGCGGAAAACATCAATGTTTGTTTTTCTTCTGGAGTACTATTAAAAATTATTTCTATATCATCTATAAAACCCATTTTTAACATTTCATCAGCTTCATCTAAAATAAAATACTTAAGGTTTTCAAGATTAATTGTTTTTCTTTTAATATGATCAATCATTCTTCCTGGTGTACCCACAACAATTTGAGGTTTTTTCCTTAATTCTTTAAATTGTCTCGTAATGATTTCTCCACCATAAACAGACACAATTCTACAATTTTTAATATAGGTTCCTATCTTGTTTAACTCTCTTGTTATTTGAACAGCTAACTCCCTTGTAGGCGTTATAATCAATGCTTGAATTTGATTAGAATCAAAATCAATCATTTCTAAAATAGGAATTCCAAAAGCAGCTGTTTTACCTGTTCCTGTATGAGAATTCCCTATTACATCTTTTCCTTGTAACAATAATGGAATGGTTTGTTCCTGAATAGATGTCATTGTGACAAATCCCATTTCCTTAATTGCTTGTTCTATTTCTTTTTTTATTTTCATATTATTCCTTTCAATCAATTAACTAGATAGCTTCAAAAGAAAAACCAACTGAATTAGTTGGTTTAAGTATTTAAGTCTATGATTTTTATATCATTTTCTTTAAAATACATTGCAGTAACACCTAGTCCGTTTATTTTCTTATTATTAAATGTTCCATCATAAATAGTTTTGTATCCACATGATGGAGATCCGTCTTTCAGTATTACTTGCTTGCAATTTGATTCTTTTAGTAATTCCAAAGCATATCTTCTACCTTTATCAAAATTTAAAGATACATCAATTCCTGCTTTATTAAGAATTCTCCCATCTTTTTGAATCTCTGATGGAATCCTCGGAGTACCTAAACCACCAAAAACTTCTGGGCAAATCAATACAATTTCTTTTCCTCTTATATAATCAATCACATCAAAGTTTAGATTATGTAATCCATTATATTTACAATTTATACCTATTAAACAAGCACTAACGCCGATTACTTCTCTTTTCATTAGAATGAATCAATGTTTATATTGATTCTTTTTCCCATTCTCGAAGCTGCAGCGTAAGAAATTGTTCTGATAGCATTGGCAATTCTTCCGCCTCTTCCAATAACTCTACCTAAATCTTCTTTATTGACAAGCACTTGAATTGTAATAGAAGTTTCATCCTCAGAAAATTTCTTCACCAATAAATCTTCAGGATGTATAACCAATGGCGTTACCAAATCAAATATTAGTTTTTCAAAATCAACAGCCATTATTAAAACTCCCTACTTGTTATTCTTTTCGGCAACAAGTTGGCGAATAATTCCTGCCTTTGAAAATAAGCTTTTAACTGTATCTGTAGGTTGAGCTCCATTTCTCAACCAGTTTAAAACTTTTTCATTATCAATATTTACATATGCTGGATTCTTAGTTGGATCATAAACTCCAACAATTTGTAAATATCTACCATCTCTAGGCTTTCTAGAGTCAGCCGCTACTATTCTATAAAATGGTTTTTTCTTTGTTCCAAAGCGTTGTAATCTAAGTTTTACCATAATAATTCCTCCTAATTTTAGTCCTTAAATATTCTAACAAAAAAAGCAGTATCTGTCAAGTGTTTTTTATTGACAGATACATATATTTTTTTATAATTCTAAACTTGGCATTTCAATTAAAGATTCTTCAACTTTTCTAATAAGTTTTTTCTGCCTTAATTCATTTTTAATTTTGGGAAAATCTAATTTGTTACAATACCCAACAAGATATTTTCCCGCTTCATTAATATAAGT
>CAZSZZ010000082.1:0-6236 GCA_964611005.1 uncultured Candidatus Izemoplasmatales bacterium
ACAAGAATATTAATAGGTAATAAAATCGATTTAGGTAATAAAATTGATATTAAAAATGAGAATATGATAAATATATCCGCATTAAAAAATGAAGGCATTGATTTGTTAGCTGATGAAGTAAGAAAATTATTTATTGATGAAACCATAATGTTAGATAATTATACTATTATTTCTAATACTAGACATATAGGAAAAATAGAGGAAACTAAAAAAGCTTTAATTGATGCTTTAACCTCATGTAAACAATCAATTCCTATAGATATGATAGAGATAGATTTGAGACACGCTTGGACTGCATTGGGGGAAATAACAGGCAAAAGTAGAACGGATGATTTAATAACCACATTATTTCAAAATTTTTGTTTAGGAAAATAATGTTTCATGTGAAACCTTACAAATATAATCATGCTTTTTGACATTATTAAAAACACCCACGCACGGGCTAAATCTATATATCCTTCTAATAATGTGGCATCGTTATTATAGAGAGCTTCTTTCATTAAAATAGAATAGAAGCTTTGTATTGCTACATTATCTTGAAGATTGTCCTTGCGTAAGAGTGAAATAACAATGCCATTTGATTCACAATTAATTTTATATTCAGTTGAAAGATACTGAAAACCTTAATCTTAATGGATGACAATTTCATTTAGATTTTTTCTTTTAATCAAAGCTCAATTTTGTTTTTTCTTCACTTCATTCATCTAAAAGCCTTTACTTAAAATCAAATATATTTCTATAAAGAAAAGACACCAGCATTTAGCACCTAGTATCTTTGTCTTATTGTGTTTTTATATAGTGCTCACTATACGAGGTTCGCTATAATATAATTAAGATGTGATTTTTTTTAGAAAATCAATATAACAATTACAATCGCATACAATATATAGTATAATGTATTAGCTTAATACTTATCTAAAAAACTTGTCTTTTCATCTTCGCTAAAATATCCTAAAATAGAATCTATATTAACATTTTCTGCAGAACGAAAAATATTAATATCTATATTCTCATAAACCTGTCTTAAGTGAATAATCAAATCTTTCATTTCTTTTCGCTTACTATCTTCATTACGGTCTTGAAATTCACAACCTTTTGAAGAAAATAAAATATCGTGATATTTAACAAATCTTTCAATATCATTTTCTTTAATCAAATACATAGGTCTTATAAGTTCTATACCTTTATAATTTTTAGACCTAGCTTTTGGTAACATTGTTTTAAACATCCCGGTATAAAACATGTTCATTAATGTGGTCTCAATTACATCATCAAAATGATGCCCTAAAGCTAATTTATTACATCCCAAATCTTTAGCTTTTTGATATAAAAAACCTCTGCGCATTCTCGCGCATAAAAAACAAGGCGCTTTAGGATTCATTTTATTAGCTATTTCGTAAATATTTGATTTTACAACTACTGTATCTATTCCTATTTTTTTACAATTCTCTAAATGATTTTGTAAAAATGATTTTGTAAATCCAGAATCCATTGTAAGATATACTGTGGTTATATTTTTATTGTAATGTAATTTGTATTCTTCAAATAAAGCAGCTAAAACTAAAGAATCTTTCCCTCCGCTTAATGCAACGCAAATTTTATCATTTTCATCTATTAAATGATATGTATCAATAGCTCTTAAAAAGCGTGCTAATAATGGGCTTTTATATTTTTTATTTAAAGATCTAGAAACTGTAAGAGAATAATTTATCTTTTCCATTTTATCACCTTATTACTATTATACACTAAAATTTATGTATAAATTATAATTTTAAATAATATTAAATAATCTTTGGTATTTATTGATAACTTATTAGTTACATGATATAATGTAATATATCTTAAATTTATATTATAATGGAGGTTGAAATATGAGTAATTTTGTTTGGGCATCAAAAAAACCGCTAGATGAAATAGCTACTCTTTATGAAGCTAATATTACCCTTAATAAATCTGCTACTTTATATTTTGAAAATGCTTATGTAGTTCTTCTTGGGTTAGACAAAGAAAATAAAAAAATAGCTATTAAACCAATAACCAAAGAAGAAATTAGTTTAGGTTTTATACCCGAAGAACAAAGGCATAATATAACTGTAAAGTCTAGCTACTCTAGAATTTGTAACAAGTTATTTTTAAAAGAAGTATCTAAATTAGTTGGATTAGAATTTAAAGAGCGTCATCAATCTTATAAATTTAGCGCTTGTTGGGACACAAAAGAAAATGCTTTAATTATTGATTTAAATAAGAAAGAGGTGTGATTATGTTTTTAGTAACTACTATGGATTCGCAAACAGTTATGATTATTGTATGGATTGGAATTATCATATTAGCAGCAGTTATTGAAGCATCAACAATGGATTTATCTAGTATTTGGTTTTCTGCTGGTGCACTTGTCGCACTAATAGTAACTCTTTTTACCAATAATATAGCTGCACAAGTAATTACATTTATAGTTGCTTCTTCTGGTTTACTATTAACAGTAAGGCCTATTGTAAGAAAAAATTTGAAGAAAAACGAGATTAGAACAAACGCTGATAGTTTAATAGGTAAAATCGCAATTTGCACTTCCGCTATTAAGGTCGAAGACCGCGGTGAAGTTAAAATTGAAGGCAAAATATGGACAGCTATTTCTAACGTAGATATAGAACCTGGAGAAAAGGTTGTTGTTTTAGCTATTAAAGGCGTTAAGCTAGTTGTTAGGAAACAATAATAATGCAAGCTGGTTTTTTTAAGCGCTTAAGTTCAGCGGTTGTTGATTTTATATTAATCACTATTATTATATACTTAGCATTTATTGCAGGAGGAAGAATATTATTAAGAAATAGAGTTGAATATTTTGATCAACGCTATTATGCTTTTCGAGAGTTATTAGATATTTATAACAGCGATTTATCTAATGCGCAAATTGAATATACTGCCAATATGGACGCCGCTGATGATGATATTGATTTACAAACCCAAGCACAAAATTTATATAATATGAAAACTTCCATTTTAAATATGCAAAACTCAATAGACATTCAGCCATATAGCGCCTCATTAACACATTACTACTATGAAATAATTAATTTTTTTACATACGGATTAGTAATATTATTCGCGATATTATCTATAGCTGTTTCTGGCAATACTCTTGGACGTAAATTATTTAGACTTAAACTTATTAAAAATACAAGTGATGAAAAACCATCTAAGCCAAGTATATTACAATTATTAGTTCATGATTCTATTTTAAAATATTTGGTTATAGCAATCGTGTTTTCATATAGCATTTATCTTGGATTTATCTTTATTTTATTCTCATTATTAATCGATTTAATGTTAATATCAATAACTCGATCAAAATCAACTGTAAGAGATTATTTATCTCAGCTTAAAGTTATTAATTCGAATTAACGATAAACAAATATAATTAAGGAGGAAATATTATTATGTTTACACCATTATTTTTAATTACATCTGTTGGATGGACAATAATTATTATAGCTATTGTTATAGTATTAGCTTATTTAGGAAGCAGAATTAAAATTGTTTCTCAAGCAACAGAGTACATTGTAGAGCGTTTAGGTCGTTATCATCAAACGTGGACTGCAGGTTACAATTTCTTATTACCTTTTGTTGACAGAATAAGAAAAACTTATAATGTCAGAGGTAGGGTGATAGAAGCAATCACTTTAAAAGAACAAGTTTTAGATTTTCCACCACAAGCTGTTATTACAAAAGATAATGTTACAATGCAAATTGATACTGTAGTATTTTTACAAATAACGGATTCAAAACAATATGTATATGGCGCAGATAATCCTGGATCATTAATTGAACAATTAACAGCTACCACACTTCGTAATATTATTGGCGAACTTGAACTTGACCAAACATTAACTTCAAGAGACCTTATTAATGAGAGAATGCGTCGTATTCTTGATGAAGCAACTGATCCTTGGGGAATTAAAATTAACCGTGTTGAGTTAAAAAATATTATTCCACCAAAAGAAATTAGAGAAGCTATGGAAAAACAAATGCGTGCTGAACGTGAACGTAGAGAATCTATTTTAAGAGCTGAAGGTAAAAAAGCAGCCAACATTCTTGAAGCTGAAGGTAAAAAAGAAGCCGCTATTAGAGAAGCTGAAGGTCAGAGAGAAGCTGCTATTAGAGTGGCTGAAGGTCGCGCTCAAGCAATTCTTAATGTCCAAGCAGCCGTTGCTAAAGGTATTGAATTGGTTAAAGCAGCCAAAGCTGATAAAGCAGTATTAACACTTGAGGCTTATAAAGCAATGGAAAATGTTGCTAAAGGACAAGCTACTAAGATTATTATTCCTAGCGAAATGCAAGGGATAGTTGGTTTAGCTTCAGGCTTAGTTGAATCTTTAAAAGACAAATAATAGTTTCACAAAAAAAAGCTGGAAAATTTCAGCTTTTTTATTTTGTTAGAATTCACAATTTTTAGGAGTTCTAGGGAACGGAAGAACATCTCTTATGTTATCAATTCCAGTTACATACATTATCATGCGTTCTAATCCTAAACCAAACCCCGAATGTTCACATCCTCCATATTTGCGTAAATCTTTATACCACCATAAATTTTCAGCACTAATATTCATATCCTTAATTCTTTTTTCTAATAAATCTAATCGTTCTTCTCTTTGTGAACCCCCAAGTAATTCTCCTGCTTTTGGAACTAATAAATCCATTGCAGCTACTGTTTCACCATCATCATTCATCCTCATATAGAAAGCTTTAATATCTTTTGGCCAATTTATAATGAAAACGGGTCCATCATAATATTTAGTTAAATATTTTTCGTGTTCAGTCGCCAAATCTTTTCCTTGTTTAGGTTCATTTTCAAAATTTTCTTTACAGTTAATTAAAATATCTACAGCTTCTTTATGCGTAGCTACTTTAAATTTGCTAGTTAATACCTTTTTAAGTTTTTGAATAAGTCCTTTTTCAACGAAACGATTAAAAAACTCTAATTCTGACGGGCATCTATTGAATACATCTTGGATAATATATTTAATCATATCTTCTGCAAGCTGCATATCATCATTAATATCTGCAAAAGCTATTTCAGGCTCAATCATCCAAAATTCTGATGCATGAAGTTTTGTATTTGAGTTTTCAGCTCTAAAAGTTGGTCCAAAAGTATAAACATCTCTATATGCTAGCGCAAAAGCTTCAGCTTGAAGTTGTCCACTAACACTTAAATTTGTTTTTTTACCAAAGAAATCATTAGAATAATCTAATTTTTTTATATTTTCTAAATCTAAAGTTGTGACTTGAAACATTTCTCCTGCTCCTTCAGCGTCGCTTGAAGCTATTATTGGAGCGTGAATATATATAAAATTACGTTCTTGGAAAAATTTGTGTATAGCAAAAGATACAACTGATCGAACTCTAAATATCGCGTTAAATAAATTTGTTCGCATACGTAAATGTGCGTTTTCTCTTAAAAACTCTCTTGAATGCCTTTTAGGTTGTATTGGATAATCTTCTAAACTATCTCCAATTAATATAACATTAGTTGCTTTTACTTCAAATGGTTGTTTAGCTTTAGGAGTTAAAATTAGTTTCCCTTTTACTTTAATTGATGATCCTACACGTAATTTAGATATCCCTTTAAAATTAGCTAATATCTTACTTTCATAAACAATTTGTAAGGTCTCAAAACATGATCCATCGTTCAAATCAATAAATCCAAATTCTTTTTGATCTCTATTATTACGAATCCAACCTTTAATGACTATTTGTTTATCTTTAAATTTTACTGAATCTTCATATAAATTTTTAATTCTTATCTCCATGAAAAATCCCCCTTTAATATATTTTTTCTAACTTTATCTTCATAATGTTCGATTGCATAACGCAATGTTATTCTTGGAATTTTATTATAATTTACAAATAAATATTCTGTTAGTAATTCGCGGTTTTTATCTCCTATATTTCTTAACATCCAACCGTTTGCTTTATGTATTAAATCATGTTTATCTTCTAATAATTTATCAATAATATCTAATGGAATACTTAATTCATTGTGTTTTATTAAATAATTTGTAGCTACAACACTAATTCGTTTAATCCATAAATTTTTAGAATTAGATAATTCATATAATAAATCAAAATCCTGTATGTTATATAAATACATTCCTAATATTTGATATGCAGATGTATCTACTAGATTCCAATTATTTACGAATTTAATATTTTTTAAATAATATCAAACTATATTTTTTTGTTCA
>CAZSZZ010000083.1:0-6197 GCA_964611005.1 uncultured Candidatus Izemoplasmatales bacterium
ATAATAGGTATAAAGATTTAATGGTACAAAACTACAAGAAAATGGTATCACTTCACATTTGCAATTATGTCGTAAAAAGTATATAATAATAGCGACAAAGGGGTGATAGTATGAATAATGATAAATCACTTGCTGAAAGAATAAAGAAAGAGATTGAACAAAAAAAGCTCAATACTTTCACAGCGAAAGACTTCATTGAACTAGGCAATATAAAGACAATAAATAAAAATCTTGAAAGAATGGAGAAAAATAACGAGATAAGGCGTATTATTTCAGGTGTGTATGACATACCTGAGTATAGTACAATCTTAAAAGAATATGGAGCTCCATCTATTAATGGAGTTGCTCAGGCATTAGCTAGAGCTCACAATTGGAAAATATGTCCAAGTGGTACGAGTACATTAAATTATCTTGGATTATCAACACAAGTGCCTGCGCAGTACATATATGTTAGTTCTGGCCCATATAAGACATATTCAATCGGAAATGCAGAACTAATATTTAAACATACCAATAATCGACTGATTTATGATACATCTGAAGATACTGCCATATTGATTCAGGCCATCAAGGCTCTTGGCAGAGGGAATATTACAGAAATGCACAAAGATAAAATTCAAGAGAAATATGATGAATCCACAATTAAAAGGATCTTAAAGGAATCAAAACATTCGGTTGCTTGGATCTATGAATCAATAAGAGAGATATTCGAGGTGTAAACATGTATGAGTTAGCCAAATTGAAAAATAAGGAACGCGAACTGATATTTAGAAACACGGCTAGCAAAATGAAAGTGAATGAAGCGATTATTGAAAAGGACTTTTGGGTTGTATTAGTACTAGATTACCTATTCAATAAATCAAAGTTTAAGAAAGCATTCACATTCAAAGGCGGGACCAGTTTATCAAAAGGATATTCTCTAATCAGAAGATTTTCAGAAGATATTGACTTGATACTAGATTGGACCGTTTTTGGTATTCCTGAAAATGAACCTTATGAGGATAGAAGTAATACTAAACAAAACAGATACAATCAAGTAATCAATAAGAAAGCTGCAACATTTATAAAAAACACTCTACTCGATGAAATTATATCAGGATTAAGTTATTTGCTGAGATTTGATGTAGATATGGAATGCGATAAAGCTGAGGAAAACATAATAGTCTTTAAGTATCCAAGGTTATATAGTAATGATTCAATCTTAAATACGATAAGACTCGAGTTTGGACTACTTGCAGCATTAACTCCTTCAGAAGTTATTAAAGTGAGTCCATACATCGATGATTATTACCCTAATATCATGAACCAATCATTTTCAGAAGTACTTACAGTGAAACCAACAAGAACGTTTTGGGAGAAAGCAACAATACTTCATCATGAAGCAAATCGCCCGAGCACATCAAGGATTCCTGACCGATATTCGAGACACTACTATGATTTGTATATGATGTCACTAGGTATGCCGATAGAAGGCTTAATAGAAGATGTTAATCTTCTTGAAAGAGTCGTTGAATTTAAAGAGAAATTTTATCCGAGAGGTTGGGCAAGATATGATTTAGCTAAGAAAGGAACATTGAAACTTGTTCCTGTTCAGTATCGAATTGATGAACTTGAAAAAGATTACAAAGCAATGCAAGATATGTTGTTTGGGCATAAACCCTCATTTAATAAGATAATGGATTCTCTTAGGGAATTAGAAAAGAAAATCAACGGTTGAATAAAGCGTCA
Organism: uncultured Candidatus Izemoplasmatales bacterium; assembly: GCA_964611005.1. Taxonomy (GTDB): domain Bacteria; phylum Bacillota_I; class Bacilli_A; order Izemoplasmatales; family Hujiaoplasmataceae; genus 4572-104. The sequence continues at coordinate 1,729 of CAZSZZ010000083.1, forward strand.
AATATTAATTAGATGATGGACCTAGTCTGGACCAAGTTTGAATGCAAGTATACTTTTGCGACTATGATATGACAACAATTTAAGAGATGCAGTGTTCGTAAAGCAGACAAGTTTGTATTAAAATAGGTCATACAACCCATTTTCATAAGTTAAGTTTATTTCTTTCGAGAAGTAAACTTTTTTTATTATGTAACTAATTATGAAACAATAGACGATAAACTTAAGAAATCAAAAATTATACAAAGTATGAGTTCTAAAGGAAACTGTTATGACAATGCAGTAGTAGAGAGTTTCTTTGGCACATTAAAGTGCGAAACAATTTATCTGAGTAAAATTAAAACTTTAGGAGAACTAATATCAACTATAGAAAATTACATAAAGAATAAGATTAACTTTAGGAGGTTATTCTCCCGTACAATATAGACTTAATTATATTCAAAGTGTATAATAGGTACAAAGATTTAATGGTACAAAACTACAAGAAAATGGTATCACTTCAAATATTGTTGAAAATATTTTCAACAAACAATGGCTGTTTTTAAAAAACAACTAACATATGGAGGATAATTGTATGAAAAAGTTAGGTATTTGTTTGTCTGGTGGCGGAGCAAAAGGAGCATATCAAATTGGCGCATTAAAAGCTCTTCAAGAATTAGGCATTTTGGATAGAGCAACAGCATTTTCTGGATCTTCAATCGGTGCGGTGAATGCTACATTTGTTGCAGCAGGTGCAATGGATGTTGCGAAAGAGATATGGTTTAATGTTCCGGAAAACCCTTTAGGTGATAATCCATCAATCGGTAAGACCCTAAGAGATCAAAAACTTAAAATAATTGACAGTGGATTGTTTTCAATTAAGAAATTGAATAAATTATTAGATGAAAATATTGATTTTGAATTATTAAAAAAGAAGGATGTTTTTATTACAATAGCAGATACTGGAGAAGTTAACAAAGGATTGATTGATTTATTAAAATCAACTTTTGCTCATTATATAAAAAAAGATTCTCATGTCCAATATGTACCACTTAAAGAAATCAATAAAGATTTGCAAATTGATACAGTAGTTGCATCGTGTTCAATTCCTGTAGTTTTTCCACCAGTTGTAGCCAACAACAGAAAATATCGTGATGGAGGATATTTTGATAACACTCCAATTCAACCTCTAATTGATTTTGGCTGCGATGAGATTATATGTATTACAATATCAAGACTATCATCAATGCGATTCATAAAACAGAAATATAAAAATGTTAAGATCTATGAAATGAAAGCAACAAGAAATTTAGGGAAATCACTTGATTTTTCATCAAAGCATTCAAAAAGAATTTATGAATATGGGTATAGAGATGCTATAAAATATTTCGCTAAAATGAGTCTAGAATAAATTAGTATAGTAAAATAAAATCAAGAACAACTATAAATAGAAATGGATTGATATGGAAATTAGATAGTAGGTCATGACACATCTGCATTTGTCAAGATATTTCTTTGCTCTTGAGGAAGACGGCAGGAGGAAGTTGTTTGGTGTTTTTATAGATGTGGGCATGCACCTATGTGTTCTAGAAATTTATACAATGCAGTTGGAGGTGTTAATGGGATGAAAAAAAGAATGGCCATTGGTTTTTTTACTGATGTATTTTTTCCGATGATTGATGGTGTGGTTAATGTGGTTGACAATTATGCGAAAACATTATCGCGAGATGTAGATGTATATGTTTTTGCGCCATACTATGGAGAAATTAAGAATCTTAATAAGTTTCCATACAAGGTTATTAGAACTAAATCAATTAAAGTTCCCAGGCTGGATTATAGAATAACGATTCCGGAAATCGATATTCTATTTAGAGCAGATGTGAATGAAATAGAATTAGATATAGTACACATACATAGTCCTTTCGCTATAGGTTTGTACGGTATTAATTATGCAAAAACACATAACATACCTGTGGTAGCCACTTTGCATAGTCAGTATAAAAAAGATTTTTATGAAAGGATAAGAAATAAATATATTACCAATATCGCAACGAAAGAACTTATACGCAGATTTAACAAATGCGATCGATTACTTGCAGTTAACGAACAAGTTGCAAAAGTTTTCTATGAATACGGAGCGAATGTAATGCCTACAGTGACAAATAATGCAACTGACCTGATACCATTTATGGATAGTAGTCACATCAAAGAACTTAAAGAAAGATATAATATAAACGCAGAACAAAAGGTGTTGTTGTTTGTTGGCAGATTGGATGCAATAAAAAATCTTGGATTTCTAATTGATTCATTGACTTATCTTAGAAAATTAGATTTTGAATTTAAAATGATTTTTATTGGATCTGGACCTTTTGAAAATGAAATGAAGAAAAAAATTGATAAAAATGGGTTACACAATTTTACAGTATTTACTGGAAGAATTATGAGCCGAGTGGAGTTAAGTGCCCATTATCGACTTGCAGATCTATTCTTGTTACCATCATTATATGATTCGTCATCACTCGTTCAAATAGAAGCTGCTAGCCAAAACACGCCAACCCTTTTTATTGAAAAAGCAGTCACAGCTAGCACTATCAAAGATGGTGTCAATGGTTATTTAGCACAAAATTCTTCTCAAAAATATGCTGAGAAAATAGTTGATATTTTCGAAAATGAAAATGAATATATAGAAATTTCTAGTAATGCATTCAGAGATTTATATATAACCTGGGAACAAATAGTGGACAAACTAAAAGATATATATTTGAATATCATAGAAATCCATCGTTTTGAAAAATAAATGTCAGTTTTGAAGTGATACCAAAAAGTAGGACTTTTGATATATAATATATATAAATATAGGTGAGGAAAATGAAAAAAATATTAGAAATTGGAATTATTATATTATTTTTTAGTTTTATTTTTGGATGCAGTTCAGAAAAAACATATGATATTACCTTTATAATGGGAGATCAAGCTGAAAATATAATTTATCAAATTTCTGAGGATACAACTATTAATGAAACACCAGAACCACTAGATAATAATCATCTTTTCTTAGGGTGGTACACTGATTCAAACTTTAATGAATTGTTTGATTTTAACCAAGAAATAACTGGTAATACCACAATTTATGCTAGGTATTCGATATATGAACTTGGTAAAGAAAATTATATCGCATTTGAACAAAACGAAAAATGGGGATTTATGTTACCAACAGGAGACGTTGTAGTTGAAGCTAAGTATGATCATGTTGAACCATTTAGATATGGATATGCTTTAGTAGTTGAAGGAGATAAGTTTAGTTTTATAAATCCTATTGGAGAAGAATTTGACTATTGGTTTGATTACAACCCAGTGGCATATAGTGGAAATATCCAGTTTAACAATTATTCTTTAGCGAAAGTATACGTAGATAAAAATGTAACTAAAATAATAAACACTAAAGGTGAAATAGTGTACGAGACATCTCTATTCATACCTTTTGAAGCATATTATGAAGATGGACTTATTCCTGCTTATCTATATGATGATTCTAATGAAAGAACAGATGAGTGTGTATATCTTAACACAGAAGGTGAAATTGCTTTACAAGGAAATTATCATAATTGTTCATCTTTTAATAATGGATTAGCAAAAGTAGAAATAAATTCTAAAGTTGTATTCATTAACCAATCAGGTGAAGTTGTAATAGATGGTAATTATAGCGCAGCTTTTGAAATGTTTGATGGTATTAAACCAGTTTACTTTAATGAAGGCTATGCAATAGTAAAAACATATGCCTCTTTAACAGATTCATCAATTGTAAGTAAATATCTAATAATAGATCGTGAAGGAAATGAAATAGCTGAATTTAATCCAGATACAGATATTCCAATCTACGTTATTGATGGATATATTCTTACGAAGAATTATAATGATCAAGTAGCTATTTATGATTTTTTAGGAAATAAAATACTTGACTATCAATATTATCTTGGAGGTTATCCTGCAATAGGTATTTTTGAAAATAAAATTGTAGTAAAAGATGAAAGCGGGATATCCGGAGTTATTAATGTAACTACAGGAAACATAATGATTGATTTTCAATATGAATATATCGCAGGATTTAAAGATGGATATAGTATAGCTAAGAAAAATGGAATGTATGGAATTATTAATCAAGATAATTCTATCATTATTGATTTTGAATATTCTAATTTAGAATCCGTATATCATATTTTTATGTATTGATTTTATATAAAACTATATTTTTGAGCAAGATTATAAAGAAATCTTGCTCTTTTTTCATCAAAAAAAAGCAACTCCATTCGAATATGAGTAAAACTCAATTGGAAATAGAATAAAACTCCGTAACGACAAGACATTTTCATAACTTAAGTTTATTTCTTACGAGAAGTAAACTTTTTTTATTATGTAACTAATTATGAAACAATAGACGATAAACTTAAGAAATCAAAAATTATACAAAGTATGAGTTCTAAAGGAAACTGTTA
>CAZSZZ010000084.1:0-6151 GCA_964611005.1 uncultured Candidatus Izemoplasmatales bacterium
GATTTAGGCAAAACAATAGATTTACCTGGAATTTCTTCTTCAGGATTTCCAAAATAGATATCTATACCATTTTTTCTTGCGAAAGCTAGTTGAGCTTGGTGATGCTTTCCAGCACTTGTATATTCTGTCTCTTGGACAACTATTATTTGATCTTGTTTTAATTCTTGCGCAAGACTAAAAGCAGCAGCTAAAGAAGTATTACCCGCAGGACCGCGTTCAATACCTTCTAAGGCAGCTAAAGTTTCTGTAATAAAGAAAACTTCTCCTTGATTAACAGTAACATATCTATCAATATAGCGAAGAGGTCTACCAGCACTTCTTGGAACATCACTTCTATCTGGGTTAATTATAAAAGGTAATCCAAAACCAGTATGGCCAGTTGTAAAAGACTTTTTATTGAAATCGATATCACTTGCCATATGTAAACCTTTAAGATTGACTGAAGCACCAATAATCTTAATATCTTTATCAGTAATTTTACGTATTCCTCTTGCGGTACCTGTTAGATTACCACCACCTGCATTAGTACAAACTACCATATCAGGAACTTTACCAGTTTGTTTAATACAATCTTCAACTAATTCAGCTCCAAGAGATTCTATTCCCATAATTCCATAAGGAGTATAAAGTGATGCATTAAAATATCCGGTTTCTTCAAGCAATAGTAAAAACTTATAAAATAATTCAGGACCTACACTGAGTTGAACAACTTCAGCCCCATAAGCTTCACAAGCTCTTGCTTTTTCAATTATTTCTGGTTGTCCTATTCCATGTGAATCAAAACATTCTTGAACAATTATGCATTTCAAACCATGTTTCGCAGCTTGACTAGCAACTGCAGCTCCATAATTACCAGAAGTAGCCGCAATTACACCTTTATAGCCAAGCTTTTTAGCTTGGTAACAAGCGATACTTGCACGTCTTGCCTTAAAGCTTCCTGAATCATTTAAAGCTTCATCTTTTATAAAAATCCTTGCACCATATCCTGGTTTTGCAACAGTTCTAGCTAGAGCAGTAATATTTTTACACTCTTTTAATGGAGTCGAACCAACACCGTATTCTGATTGGATTTTTCTAACTTCTTCAAGAGAAAAACCACAATCATTCATCATTGCTTCATAGTCAAAATTAATATATTTATCCTCGTATTTATCATAATTAATTCCTACAGAATTCTTCATGATTTGATTTTTACGTTTCATTACTTCGTCATATGAGTTATTCATTAAAGTCACCTCCAAAAAGAGCTGATTTAACAATTCTATCAATTTCTAATATTTCTGGTACAAATTCACCATATGTATGCATATAACTAGGATTCACACAAATCAAAACACCAGACTCAATACGTCCGGTTATAGTTTTGATTTTGACTTCAGAGTTAAGTTCTGCATCCTCTAAAAGAGTTCCTTTTACCCACATTTCTAAGGGAACTTTTTTGGTTTCTTCTGGTAAATGACTAGCTCTTTCATTTGGTTGCAAAATTATTTTTTTAATTTGTACCCATGAATTTTTTTTAATCATGAACCTTACTCCTCATCTATTAAATTTCTTATATCTCCCATAATAGCTCTTGGGACAGGTAAATCAATCATTGTTTTCAATCCTGGTTTTGAGTTGATAACATGAGGAATCATATTAACACAAATTGCAATTGTACCTATTCCACCTTCAACTTCAGGTACATTAGAAAGATTAATTGCAGGCTTGCCCTCAATTCTAACATAATCTCCAGTGCTTACACCTTCAGTTTCTGGTTCTATTTGTTGAGGATGAACCATTTCTATAATTCTTCCATTAGATAATTTTGCCTTGCTTTGCATATTCACTCCAGCAACATTTCCCGCTTTAGCAAAACCATATTTTGATTTTCTATCAACAGAAGTAATAATAGGAGACATTGTTTGTTTAAACTCCTTAACTTCCAAACCTAAAGCTTTAGCTATCATATTTGTAGATTCAATAAAACCAACATGCCCTGAAATTTTAGATTTTTTTAATTTATCATTGAAATCAGATGCAGTTAAACCTACACCTTGTTCTTCCATAACTGTAGGTCCAAAAGGAGAAAGTGAATTTATTCTAGATATTTTCATATCTTTAACATCTTCCATAACCCCTGTCATAAATATAGCTAAGAGATCCATCATCATCCCTGGATTTACACCAGTTCCTAAAATAGTCACCTTGTTTTTTTTAGCTAGTTTGTCCATTTCTTTAGATAATTCGAGTTCTTTGGCATAAGGAAATGCCATCTCTTCAGCTGTACTGATAACATTGCATTCGTGTTCAACTATCAATTTGATTTTACTAAATGCATTTTTGGTAAATGAATCAGTTGCTAGAAGAACAACATCTGGTTTCTTTTCTTTTAAAATTCTTTCTATATTAGCTTCAATTAAAACATCATGGTCATATGGATTTCCTGTATTTAAAAGTTTAAATATACTTTTATTATTAAATTCAACATAAGTATCAGAAACACCTACTATATCAAATCCTTCTTTTTTAAGTATCATTTTTGCCATTCCAGAGCCCATAGCTCCGAATCCCCAAATTGCTATTTTAACTTTGTCTTTTTTCATATCTTTAAACGAACAATCTCTTCTTGATTGTCTTCCTTTCTAGTATTTTTTAGAATAAACCTATAATTTTACCATCAATAACATCCATATCCATGTAAGCTCCATGTTTAGGAAGTCCAGGCATTGTCATTACATTTCCCATCATAGCAACAATGAAACCAGCTCCTAGAGATGGTTTGAACTCTCTAACTGTAACTGTAAAGTCTCTTGGACGGCCTTTGATTTTACCATTATCCGTAAGTGATAGAGGAGTTTTCGCTACACAGATAGCTAGTTTATCCCAACCAAGTTTTTTATAAGTTTCAATTTGTTCTTTAGCTTTATCAGTATAAATAACTTCTTTAGCACCATATATACGTCTTGCAATTTTAGATAATTTTTCTTCAATAGATAAATTTAAATTGTATAGAATATGTCCTTTGTCTGTTTTGTTTTCAATAGTTTTAATAACTTTTTTAGCTAAATCAAGTCCACCTTCGCTACCCTTTTCAAAAACTTCTGATAAAGAAATAGGATGATTATTTTCTTTAGCCCAATTAAGCATAAAATCTATTTCGTTCTTGGTATCTGTAGGGAATTTATTTAACGCAATAACATAAGGAAGATTAAATTCTGAAACACTTTCTATATGTTTTTCAAGATTTTGAACACCTGTCTTTAAAGCTTCTACATTTTCTTCTTTCAAATCATTTTTGTTTACTCCACCATGTAATTTTAAAGCTCTAATAGAAGCTACTAATACAACTAATTCAGGCATAGTTTCCATAGCTCTCATTTTAATGTCCATGAATTTTTCCATACCTAAATCAGCGCCAAAACCAGCTTCAGTAACTGTATATTCACTAACCTTAGAAGCGTAATCGGTAGCCATAATTGAATTACAACCATGAGCGATATTTGCAAATGGTCCTCCATGTATTAATACAGGATTATGTTCTAATGTTTGAACTAAGTTAGGTTTAAATGCATCTTTTAAAAGCATTGTAACAGCACCTGAAACTTTTAAATTTTTTACAGTAATAGGTTCTCCATCCATATTATAAGCGACTACAATTTTATCTATTCTTCTTTCTAAATCATCAAGATCTGTAGCTAAACAGAAAACAGCCATAATTTCAGAAGCTACTGAAATATCAAAACCATCATTACGGGGAACTTCTCTTTTTAAGCTTAAACCAACTCTAATTTTCCTTAGAGCCCTATCATTCATATCCATAACCCTTCTCCAAATTACTCTTTCAGGGTTTATGTTTAATTCATTACCTTGATATAGATGATTATCTATAACTGCACTAATTAAATTATTAGCTGAAGTTATAGCGTGAATATCCCCTGTGAAATGCAAGTTTATATCTTCCATAGGAACAACCTGAGAAAATCCTCCACCAGTGGCGCCACCTTTAACCCCCATTACTGGTCCAAGTGATGGTTCTCTTAAACAAATCATTGTTTGATACCCTAATTTATTTAATGAATCACCTAAACCAATAGTAGTAGTTGATTTACCTTCACCAGCAGGAGTAGGGTTAATTGCACTTACAAGTATTATTTTTCCTCTTTTGTTATTTTTAACTTTTTCCAAAGCTTCATAACTAATCTTAGCTTTGTAGTTTCCATACATTTCTATTTCATCTAAAGTTAGATGAATTTTTTTTGCTATTTCATTAATTTTAATCATTGAACTTTTTTGAGCTATTTCTAAATCTGTTAACATAATTTTGTTTGCATAATAACTTATTTATTATGCGCTCCTTTCTTTATTAAAGATTATTCTAGTTCCAGCATTACCCTTTAATGCTTCTTTAGCTTGTTCTAATGATGCAATAATTGCAATGCGATTAGGGTCTTTTTCCACAAATGATTTTGCAGCTTCTATTTTAGGTAACATAGAACCTTTTAAAAAATGACCTTCATCAATGTATTTCTCTATTTCTTCCAAAGTAATTTCATCTAAGCTCTCTTCATTAGGTTTGTTAAAATTAATTTTAACCTTATCAATAGCTGTTAAAATTATTAACATATCTGCATTTAGTAAATCAGCTAATTTTGCACTTGCAAAATCCTTGTCTATAACTGCATCTACACCGATATATTCATTGTTAGATCGAATAACAGGAATTCCGCCACCACCTACTGTAATAACTAAATGGCCAGCATTAACTAAGGTTTTAATAATATCAATTTCCACAATATTAACAGGCTTTGGACTGGGAACTATTCTTCTATAACCTCTATTAGCATCTTCAATCATTTGATAACCTTTACTCTCTTCAAGAATTTTAGCAGTTTCAAAATCATAAAATTTACCTATAGGTTTAGATGGGTGCGTAAAAGCGGAATCAAATTTATCAACTTCAACTTGAGTAATAATTGTCGCAACGCTCGAAGACATGTTTTGATTCTTCATTTCCTTTAGCAGTGCATTTTGTAAATGATATCCAATATAACCTTGACTCATAGCTCCACATTCAGGAAACGGCATTTCTGGATTGTTTTCATTTAAAGAATGGCTTGTTTCGAATGAAAGATTAATCATTCCAACTTGAGGACCATTACCATGAGCTAATATAACTTCAAATCCATCTTTAACTAAATCCACAATTGGTTTAACAGCGTGTTTTACTTTTTTAATTTGTTCAGTAGGAGTTTGTCCTAATGCATTACCCCCAAGAGCGACAACTATCTTTTTCATTTAGGGTTCCTCATAGTTGCGTACATAATAGCCTTAATAGTATGTAATCTATTTTCTGCTTCATCAAATACAACAGATTGGTCAGATTCAAAGACTTCTTCAGTAACCTCCATAGCTTCTAAACCAAATTTTTTATAAATTTCTTGTCCAACTTTAGTTTCTTTGTTATGAAAAGCTGGCAAACAATGCATGAATATTGCAGTTTCACTTGCAAGATTCATTACAGATTTATTAACTTGGTATGGTAGTAATTTATCAATTCTTTCTTTCCATATTTCTTCAGATTCGCCCATAGAAACCCAAACATCAGTATAAATAATATCTGCGTTTTTAGCACCTTCTTCAATACTTTCAGTTAAAGTGATTGAACCTCCAGATTCTTTAGCTAATTGTTTACAGATATTAACTAATTCATAATCAGGCCATAAATCATTTGGAGCACATGCAGTAAAATTCATTCCCATTTTACTGGCCCCAATCATTAAACTATTAGCTACATTATTTCTTGCATCACCCATAAAAGTAAAATTAATTTTATCTAAATGTCCAAATTTTTCAATTATTGTTAAAAAATCAGCTAATATTTGAGTTGGATGATATTTATCAGTTAAACCATTCCATACAGGAACGCCTGAATATTCACTCAAAATTTCAACTGTTTCTTGTTTATACCCGCGATATTCAATACCATCATACATTCTACCTAAAACTCTTGCGGTATCTTTAATTGTTTCTTTTTTACCCATTTGAGAACCAGTAGGCCCTAAATATGTAACATTCATTCCCAAATCATTTGCGCCTACTTGGAAAGCACACCTTGTTCTAGTAGAATCTTTTTCAAACAGCAAAACAACATTTTTTCCTTGTAAAGATC
>CAZSZZ010000085.1:0-6054 GCA_964611005.1 uncultured Candidatus Izemoplasmatales bacterium
AATAATAGTTTTTACAATAATGCTTCAGATGATATTTTACAATATTATACTATTATGGTTGATTTTATTAATGGATTAAAAGAAGGAACTGTATCATGGTTTAATTTAAATAATTATTTTGGTGCATCTTTCTTTTCGGATATATATTATATTCCCATTGATATTTTTACTGGAATAACATTTATATTAAGCTATCTTATGCCTACAGAAATAGCTTATTCAATTACTGAATTAGTTAAAATTTTTATTGGGGTTATGTTATTTGCTTATTATCTTTCTTTAAAAGGTATGAAAAATAGAACCATATTTTGGATGAGTATCATTTATTTTATAAATGGTGGGTCCGTTAGTTTTATGGCTTTTCCTGTATTCTTATCGTTAACAGTTTATATGCCTTTAGCTTTGATTGTTATACATTATTTCTTCCGTAAAAAGCGCTGGATTGTTCCTTTGTTTGCATTAGGAGTAATATTTTATGACTTTTATTTGGGGTATACAATTTTAGCTTTTAGTTCTGTAGCTTTTGTAATTGAGTATTTTAAAGAGGATAATTTTAAGATTTTAAAATTTATTAAGGATGGATTTATTTTTATATTTTTAATATTATTAGGAGTTTTAATGTCAGCTGTTATAGCATATCCATCTATAATATATATTTTAGAAGAAACATATAGAAATACAGGAACATTTCATTCTTGGGTAGTAAATATATTTGGTTATGATTTAAAGTTATTTGAACCCAATATATATATAAGAATGTTAGCTAAAATTTTCGTAGAACAAAAACCAATAGGATTTTATGGCTTTGAAAATAGTTATGCCACTGAACATTTTTCTTTATATATTTCTATAATTGGTTTTGTATATATGAATTATATATTTTTTATGCGCGACAAAATAAGCAGATTATATAAAATTGTAATTATTATTGGAATTTTATTTATGATATTGCCTTTATTTTCGTATATTTTTTCAGGGACTTTAGATGCTCCATATACTAGATGGATTAATATGTTACCGATATTTCAAATTATGATATTGGCATATGTATTTGATAAATATGGATTTGAAAAAGTCAAGATGAAATATTTGAGTATAATAATAGGAATATTATTGATTTTAGTAAGTGCATTGATAATGTATTATGTTTTTCAATTAAAAGTAGATCATTTATTAAACACTGATTTCTTTAATCAAATTGATTCGATGAGTAAACTTCAAGAAATGAAACTATACTATAATACTAGACCAATTTTAAAATTTCTATTTAATGAAAATTTCATTAATGAACTTGTGATTTCTACAGCTGGATTATCATCATCTGATGTTATAACAGCTGATACAGTGCTTCTTTGTATTTCTGCTTTATATTTGGTTTTATTTTTAATATTTGGTTGGCTTAAAAAATGGAATGTTATTAAGTTTATTTTTTGGATAGAATTTTTAGTTGCTTTTGGATATATTTATTCTGGTCCTCTATATATAATGAATAAAATTGATACTTTTCAAAATGCACATGATATTGAAGCTTATTTAGATTCTAATATAGATGATGATACTTTTTATCGAGTTTATATTGACATTAATAATTTAGGGGTAGAAGACACTAATTTTAATCGAATGACAGGATATGCTACTAATACCGGTATTTTTCATTCTTGGACTGATGAAGAAACAAACGATATAGGCTATCTATTATATGGTACATGGGAATATCAATCGAAAAATCAAATGAATGTTTTTGGATATTATATTAATCATTTTCTAGGTTATAAGTATATACTAACTGATGCGTCTAATAATTACGCATTTAATGATCAGTATTTTACTTTATATGCAGAAAACGAGAATTATAAACTTTATAAAATGAATGACTTTTCTTCTTTTAAAGTTTATCAATCCTTTATGACGTATGATGATTTTATTAATTATCGCAATTTTAATTCTAATATGGCTACAGAAAAAATACTTTTAATGACGGCTGTTATTGATTCGGAGAGATATGTAACTAGTCATTTAAATTTAGAGCAAGCTAACATTCCATTTTCTGATAATGATCAAATTATTAGCGGTTATGAAACAGTTAATTCTCAGGAGGAAGTTTATCGTTTAGGGCTAGAAGACAATAATTTAAAAGATTTTTATAAATATGACAATTTAAATATTAATTACAATTCAGGAGCTATATATTTTAAATCTTCTTCATTAGGTCTTCTTGATTATGGTGAAGTATTTATGGAATTTTCTGATGATACTGATAAAGCTTGTATGATTCAAGCAGGAGAAGCCCATCAAGTAAAATGTGAGTTTTCAAAAACACCTACCGCGATTTATTTAGAGCACACAAATGAAATAGAAAAAAGCCCTGTACTTCAAATAAGGCAAGAAGCCGCGATAAATAGAGCTGCATATTTAGTATATAATCTTAGTGAATTAGATATTCAATCTAATTCGGGAATCATTAATTTTACTTTAAATAGTAGCGGAATTAAATTTAATAATATATTCGTTATTGATGAATATGGAAACAAATATGATTGTATTGATGGATTTTATTCTTTCGATACTATGCCAAAAAATCTTTATGTTTACAAAACATCAAAAATGTATGATTATTCTAATTTGTTTTATTTGTCGGTATCATTTTCATATGATGATTTATCTGATTCAATTTCATTATTGAATACAGATTTTATAAGTAATAGACATTTATCAATAAAAAATGGTAAAATTGATTTAAGCTATATAAATTCGAGTGATTCTATTAATGATCAAATTTTAGTAATTCCAATTACATATTCAGATGATTGGAAGATAACTAGTGATGTTCAATATGAAACAATTAGTACTAGCGGAGGGTTTTTAGGAATCATAATACCTGCTGGAACAACATATGCAGATATTACAATGAAATTTATTCCTAAAGGATTATATTTAGGATTATTAGGTTCTTTGGGGGGGCTGATGATTTATACAGCTATTTTCTTACCAACATATTTGAAAAAGCATAAAAATGGAGTTGATTTATTATGAAAGAAGGTAGAGTAATAGTACCAGCATATAATGAAGAAAAGAATATTTCTTTATTTTATGATGAATTAATTAAATATTTAGATTATGAAGATTATGATATTGATATTTTATATGTAAATGATGGATCAATAGATAACACTTTAAAAGAAATAAAAAAACTCTCTAATAAAGATAAGAGAGTGAAATATATTTCTTTATCTAGAAATTTTGGAAAAGAATCAGCATTACATGCTGGATTAAATAGTTCAAAAAATTTAGATTTTATTATTATGATTGATTGTGACTTACAACAACCACCTAGTTTAATTAAAGAGATGATTCAATATTATGAAGAGGGCTATAAGATTGTTTTTACTAAAGGTAAATCAAGAAAAAATGAACCTAAACTAAGAGCTTTTTTAGCTAATTGGTTTTATAAGATATACAATGCTTATACAGAAATGCCTTTAGAAAACGGAACTAAAGATTATCAATTGTTAGATAAACAAGTTGTTTCTGCTTATTTGAAATTTAAAGATAATTATCGTTTTGTAAAAGGAATGTTTTCGTGGGTTGGTTATTCAAGAAAATGTATAGAATATGAATTTATTCCAAGAATACACGGAAAAGGAACTTGGAATTTTCGTTCATTAATGAAATATGCTTTTAATGGAATGAATCAATTTTCAACTATTCTATTAGTTTTACCAGTAATTTTTGTAATTTTATCAATTTTGCTAGGCGTAACTGATATTATATTATACAATATAAATATATTGAATTTAGCAGAATTAATTATCAGTCTTCAAATATCATTTATATTTTTGATATTTAGTGTAGTTAGTTATGTAACAATATATTTAATTTATCAAAACAGAAAACAAGTTTTGAATAGACCTATTTATTTAATTGATGAGACATCGGGGGATTTAAATATTGACTAAATTTTTCAATTTTATCAAAAAACATTTTTTAACTGTTAAATTTCTTTCATTCGGAATTGTTGGAGTCGCGAATACGATAATTGATACAACAGCATATTATTTAATGTATACATTGTTAAATTCAGGCCCTTTTTGGGCAAAAACTGTTGCTTTTATAACTGCTTCAATATTTTCGTATTTCGCTAATGTTATTTTTACATTTAAACCAAAAAAGACATCAACTGCACAATTCTCAATCGTATTTATTGTATTCGGAATAAGATGGCTTATAAGTGCTAGCTTAGCTTGGATATTTGATGAAGCGTTTCTTAGTATTTTAAATGTTGATACATATCCTAATCATTATATGGTAATAATTCCATCAATATTAGCTTCAGCTTTATTAATTCCAATTGCATATTTTGCATTGGATTGGGTGTTTAAAAAAACTGGAGAGTAATTAATTTTTAATATAAAATGAAGCACAAAGGAAGTGATAAAATGGATGCTTTTATTGTTGTATTATTTACAACATATCTATACACTATATTTTTATTAACTCTAAAAATTAAAATATCTTACAAAAAAATTCAATTACTTAAAATTTTGTTATTATTATTATCAATAACTTCTTTGGTATATCTAATTGATTATTCAGGGATATTATCCATTTATGTTAGACTAATTATATTTTTACCAATTCCTTTTATGGTTATTGTTGTTTATATATCAGAGATTTTGAATCTTTTGAACAAAATTGGATTGAATAAATTTTCGAAAAATGCAATTAAAATTAATAATGAATTATCAGAACAATTATTAAGCTCTGTTGATTTTCTATCAAAGAGAAAAATAGGTGCTTTAATTACGATTGAACGAAATGTAAATCTAACTCCTTTTATTAATAAAGCATTAATGATTAATGCAGATGTATCAAAAGAATTATTAACATCTATTTTTATACCTTCAACTCCACTACATGATGGAGCTATTATTATTAGAGGAAATAAAATTTTATGCGCAAAAGCATATTATCCTTCTACTGAAAGAACCGATTTGCCAATGACTTATGGAACTAGACATAGAGCGGCTATTGGAATCAGCGAACAAAGTGATGCTTTAACAATTGTTGTGTCTGAAGAAACCGGAAATGTTAGTATTACTATTAATAGACAAATGGAATATAATATTTCTAAGGAAACATTAAGTTTATATTTTGAAAAATTCTTAAAAATCAATTAAGCGCTTTGTGCGCTTTTCTTTTTCAATAATGGAATTTATATTTGTCTTATGTTATAATTTTGTTTAGATAAAGGAGGTAATTTTGATGAAATATGATTGCATAGTTTACGGTAATGATATTTATGGGCTTACTATAGCGTTGTTTTTAGCGCGTAAAATGCGTAATGTCTTAGTTATTCAAGATTCCTCTAAGCTTGAAGATGATTTTGAAACTTTAGATATTGTAGATCCTGAGAATAAAAAATATCATTTTGAATATAATGCTAAGGGAATTGTGACTGGATTAGGTTCACACGGGTTATTATATGAATACTTTGACGATTTAGGATTGTTAGATGAAATTAAAATTGATAGAATTTATGAAGAAATGATTGTTAATAATGATAATACAATATTAAAAAGAACAAACTCATTTAATCAATTTCAAGTTTATTTGATTAGGCATTATCCTAAATTAAGGTATAAAATACGTAAATTTTTTCTTGATTTAGAACGGTTATATAATAACTATATGTTACAATATTTAAACATGTTGAAAAACACTGAATATACATTGACATCTTTAATGATTGAGTGGGGACAATATAGTTTATATGAATTACTTATGAAGTATTTTTCTTCAGAAGAATTAATTCAAGAATTTCTTTTAAACAGCTATATAAATGGATTAAACCCTAAAGAAGTTAATTCATATAATTTTTTCAGCAATTATTTTATTGGGTTAATGAATGGTTTTTATTACATTAAAAATTCAGAACAATCATTGAGAAATATAATTATTAAGAAACTAAAATTAATAAATCCAAAAATTATAATAAAAACAAGATTAAGTAAGATTGTAACTGATGGACATGAAAAAATAGTTTCTTTTGTTGAT
>CAZSZZ010000086.1:0-4915 GCA_964611005.1 uncultured Candidatus Izemoplasmatales bacterium
ATTTTTATCAATTAAAATTCCTATCGCAATGCTTGTAAAAGCTTTTGATACTGAATAAACATTTTCTTTTGTATCTTCATCAAATGAGTATGCGGATGCCTTAAATACTCTTGACCCATTTTTTAGTAACATCATAGAGTGAATATTAATTGAATCATCATCTATTTTATTAAATAAATCAACCAATATTCCCTTGTTTATATTTGCGTCTTTTACTGATGCTTTATTAAAATCTTCTTTTGGAAAAATCATCTAATACCTCCTGGATTTTTATTAAGAATTATAGCATCTAATTTTGTGCTATTTGTGATTTTTAATAAATTCTTTATAAAAATATACGGCTTCAGCTAAAGCGGTTTTTCTAATTGATTCATTTTTACCATGAATTTTATTCAGTTCTTTTTGATTCATTCTTACTGGAGAAAAGCGATATACTGATTCCGTAATCTCTGAATAGAATCTTGCGTCAGTTCCACCTAACATAATATAAGGTGTAATAGATACATCAGGATAAGCCTTATTTATCTGTTCTTTTAAATAAGAAAATGCAAGATTATCTGTTTTAGAAATAGGTGATGCTTCTCTGTTTTCTAGTATTTCAACTGAAATATCATATTTCTTGGCTATTTTTTCCAATACACTTACAGATTCTTTTATATTTTGAATTGGATGTGTTCTCATATTGCAAATAACATAAGCTTCAGATGGAATAACATTACTAGCATTAGACCCTTTAGAGATGGTAAAAGCTAAAGTCGTCGATAAGAGGGCTCTTCCATAAGGATTTATTTTTGGCAAAAGCCAAGTTATTAGAGGTTTAAACAACCACATATTACCGAATAAAAAGCGATAACCAAAATTCATGTACGGGGAAGTTAAAACAAATAAATCTTTTACTTCATCAATCATCTTTGTTTTTAAAGGAAAATGAGTTTCTACCTCGGTTATAAATTTAGAAAGTCTAGCAATTGGCGTATTCTTAGGTGGCGTTGATGAATGCCCCCCCTTACTCTTAGCTATGAATTTAACATCTACATATCCCTTTTCTAATACACCAATTAAAGCCATCGGTTTTTTTACAGTTGGTAAAGCTCCAGTTACTATAGCTCCACCTTCATCTAAAACAATATATGGTTTTATCTTGTTTTTTTTAAGATGATCAACGGCTAGTTTAGCACCAAATCCGCTAATTTCTTCATCTGTAGAACTAGATAGATAGATATCTTCTTCAGGAATAAAGCCTTCTTCTATTAATTCTTCTACAGCTTGGTAGAAAGAGAATAATGTTGATTTTGTGTCAAGAGTTCCTCTTCCATAAACTTCAGTATCAGTAACCTTACCTGAAAAAGGTTCATCAAACCAATCTTCTTTATTCGCAGGTACTACATCTTGGTGAGCCATTAAAACCATTGGTTTTTTTGCACTTTTACCCTTCCATTTTAATAGAAGAGACCCTCCTTTAAATTCAACTTTTTCTAATTTTTCAAAAGTTTTCGGAAATAGTGAATACATCACTTTATGTAATTCTTCAAAAGATTCAATATTATCTAATTCTTCTTTATAAGACAAAGTTTTTACTTGAATCATTTTGCTAAAACGCTTAGCCAATAAATCGCTGTATTCTAAATCAACATTTAAAGGCTTTACTTTTTTTTCTCTATCTTTAATTATTAAAGTATTAATTAAAGCAATTATAATTAATAGAATGAATAAACTTAACAAGCCCAATAAAATATATCCCATTTTTTCCTCCTATATTAATTCTTTATTATACATAAGTTTTGATATTCCTATAGTTAAAACCGCCATTATAGGTATTAATATTGATACATTACCATTAACAAATTCAGGAATAAAAACACTTAAAATTATTATAAATATCATTGGTAAAATAGCCATCTTCCAATTATTTTTAAAATACTTATACCCTAAAGCTCCAAATAAAGCGGATATAACCCAATTAAAAGCAGGCATTAAGATATCAGAATTTAAAATAGGTCTTAAAGGAATCAGTAATAAAACTCCTAATGACATGATTAAAACAGTTGTAATAGATGAAAAGGCAACTGATATAGTACCCACTACTTCATTTTCTGGAGTATTTATTTTAGTTCCACAAATTTCCGCTGCGTTCATTACACAAGGAACTTTTAAATTAATTAAATTACCTGTAATAAAAGCTAAATAAGTTGCGCTAGTTCCTAGTATTGGTGAGTAAGTCATCATCTCAATAAGTCCACCTGGTAGAAATACTAAAGATAAAACCAATACTCCGGTAAATAACCTACTTCCATTAGGTCCAACTCCTGTAATTATCCATATGCTTACAGGGGCTAAAAATATAACCATTAATCCTAATACTATAAATATACGTCCATATTTATGCATCTTTTCACGATATATTTCATTCATTAGTATATACCTCCCATACCTAATAATACAGCACTAGTCATTCCTATTAACATTGAAAAAGTTAATTGAAAGTTTTCTAACCATTTCATCTGTTTGTTTTGTACTAAATAATCAAACCCCATCATTGATAAGAAAGATATGACAAAAACAATAAGCGGCACATAAGAGGTCATATGAATTATATTACCTGTATATGAACCATCTACTATTTCTTTTACATTATAACCAAACATTCTTGAGAATGCGTCTCCAAAATATGTCGCTACTAATCCAATAAAAACAGATTGAAATAAAAGTGGTCCAAAACTTCTTTCTTTTTTAGTAATCGCTTTATCAACTACTTTCTTTTGATATGACTTAAAGAAAAACAAGGTAAACAAGCTTCCCCAGATAATAGCTATAGTCATAGTGAATGCTATAGTCACAAAATCCTGAATTGTCATTGATGCAGCGCTGATTCCTTGCGCCGCATTGTCAACTGCGAGCAGTTCATAATGTAAAGCACCAAGAACAGAAAGGCGAATCCAAGGTAAAGGTATTCCTAATAACCCAGACATGGTAATAACTCCAATAAATATACCTATTGAAGGCAATATTGTAAAACTAATTGATGAAATCATAGCTTTTTTTACTTGATTTTTAGGCATTCCTAGAGCTTTTGAATGAATATAAGCTTTATAGGCAAAGAATAAAGACCCGCAGATAATAAAAAGCGTCACAAAAGCTCCAATGGCATATAACCACCACGCTTCTCTGACTGCATCGATATTCGTTATTGTTAGTATCATAATAATCATCCCCTCTTATCATTTATTTTATATCTTTTAATTAAAAAAACAATCAGTCTATTAAAAAAAGTTAAGATTTCTTAACTTTTTATATCATAATTAATTTTTCCTTAGCTGGTAAATAATTTAATTGAGATGCTTTAGATAAATATTCTCTAGCTTTTTGTAAGTCTTTCTCAATAGAAAGAAATCCATCTAAATATAAACAACCCATTCGATAAAAGGACTCTCCGTCTATAGGATGCTTACAAGCTTCTTCTAAATATTTTAAGGCATTCTTAGGTTCTTTATCCCTTAAAATGTCAAACATTCTAACCATAGACTTAGAATGTTTTTTAGAAGCTGCTAGTTCATAATAATATCTAGATATTTTATCAGATTTCAAGGAAAAATCATCTAGTTTAAATAAATCACCTAACATATACATGGAATAAGTTTTATTTATCTCACTTGTATTTTTAGAATTAATATACTCTATTAAAAGATTCTTAATTTGAAGATATATTACATTTCTTTTTTTGTTAGACATCTTCTTTGTCCTAATGTTTTGATAAAGCAACTGTGCATATTTATATTTAGCACCTTCATTTCCTATTTCTATAGCTTTTTCAAATTCAGATATAGCTAATTTTATATCGTTTTTTACTCCAACACCTTTTTCATAAAATATTCCCAACCAGTAATGAGCTAACTGATTTCCCTTTTCATTAGCTGTATTTATATACTGAAATGCCATCTTCATAGAAGCTCCTTGAATTTGATTCCTATAATGTAATAATCCAAGGTTTATTAAAGCATCAGTTTCATTGTTTTTAGCCGCTTCAAAGTAATAATCTTTAGCACGCTGATAGTTAATCTCTACTCCATATCCTAAGCGGTAAATCTCACCTAAGGCATTCATCGCCTTATGGTTACCTCTAGTTTGAGCTATTTCCAAGTATTCCTTTGCCTTTACAAAGTCTTCTTCTACACCTTTAGCGTAAAGGTAACTTAACCCTAAACCTAGATAACCTAAGGTATTATCTAATTTTACTAAATCGGAAAAATAACCAATGGCTTTTTCGTAGTTGATTTTAGTGAATTCATTTCCTTCATAGTAAGCAAAAGCCACTTTCATAAGCGCTTCTTCATTCATTGTTTTGGCTAATAATTCAGTATAATAGAATTCCATTTCTTGTAGGTAAAGAACTGATTTCTTTTTTAAATATGGATGTGAATTATGGTAGAGATTAATTAAATAGTTAATCGCTTCTAAATCCGCCTTTTCAGCCGCTTTATCCAAATAGAAAAATCCGTTTTTATAATCTCTTTTTATTTTTTTTGCATTTAAATATAGCCATCCTAAATGATACATCCCTCTTGCGACATTACTTTTGGCTGAGCGTTCAAACAAAGCCTTAGCCTTTGATTCATCTTTCCTACAACCAATACCCTTTAAATAGAAAACTCCTAATCTATGAAAAGCAAATACGTCTTGTGCTTCTTTAGCATCTTGTAACATTTTAAAAGCTTTTTTCTTGTTTTTACGATACCCTAACCCATTTAAATACATATCACTTAATTTAACCATAGCTAAGGTATAACCTAGATCTTTGGCTTTTAGAAGATAATCAATAGCTTCTCTATACTGTTGTTTTTGAATAAAGTATTTTCCTACATTAAAATAACCAACTGGATTATTTAAATCAGCGGCTTTTTTATAATATGTAAATGCC
>CAZSZZ010000086.1:4925-5997 GCA_964611005.1 uncultured Candidatus Izemoplasmatales bacterium
GTAAATGCCAGTTCTATATTCTTATATGTATCTTTTCCATAAAAATATTTATCTCCTAAATCATTTAATTGTTTTGGAGTTTGATCAATGCTCATATCAATACCCCCTAATTTCATATAAAGCTTCTCTTGCAGGTTCAAACCCTTGCCTTGAAGCTAATTCATAAAATGATGCGGCTTTTATATATGAAGAAGAAACACCTATACCTTCTTCATAAAATTTACCAATTCTGTAGTATAATTTAGGCTCTTTTAATTCAGAATATTTTAATAATATCTTAAAAGCTTTAACTCTAGATTGTTTAACTCCTAACCCTTTTAGATAAACATCACTTAAACTAAATATAGCATCTAAGTGATGTTCCTTTGCGGCTATTTCTAATAATTGAATAGCTTCTTCATATTCTTCTTTTTCAATCTTTGCTTTATATGCTTTATAAATCTCTTCTTTTGTTCTCGCATCGTTTTTACTAGTAGAACCCATTAAGCGAAAATAATTCATCGCTTCAACGCTTCCAAATGATAATGCTTTATTTAGCCATACATAAGCATTATCCATGGATTTCTTTAATCCTTTTCCTTCTAAATAAAAACTTCCTATTTTATACATTGCGTAAGGATTATTATATTTTGATAGTTTAACATATAGCTCAATAGCTGTCTTTAAAGATTTTTTGACAACTATTCCTTCTTCATAGAATTTGGCTATTTTTAACATAGCAAGATGGCTATCATTTTTAGCAGCTGCTTGATAAAGCTCAAAAGCTTGTTTTAAGTTGGGTTTAGTCCCCTTCCCTTCTTCGTAACAAACTCCAAGCATATATATAGCATCGGGATATAAACCTTCCCATGCTTTTTTAAAATATTTAAAAGCTAAGGAGTAATCTTTATTTATATACTGTCCATTTAGATACATGAGCCCTAAAAAATAAGCTGCTTCTGTTTGTGATTTAGCTAATTTTTTAAAAACCGGATAAGCATCTTTATAGTTTTTTATACTATAATTTTTAATTGCTTGTTTTAGAATTAGTTCAGCCATATCATACTCCTTTCTTTACTATTGTATAATAAAC
>CAZSZZ010000087.1:0-5984 GCA_964611005.1 uncultured Candidatus Izemoplasmatales bacterium
TTTCTATAGAATAACCCTGCATCACTATTTATTACATTACTATCATTTTTAACCTCATTTAACAAAGAATCATCATAATCATAAATATTAGTAATAGCTAAATCAAAAGACATCATGTCATCAAAATCTTCGATTGTTTTATCAATAAAGATTCTAACAGAAAAGATTAAAACTAAAGATAATAACGATATTAAAACTACTCTTAAAGACTGATGAATGTGTTTGTTAGTCCTCAAATATTTTAATTGAAAAATTTTAAATACAGATTTTTCTTTACCAGAAGATAATAATTTTGATATATATATAAGCATTATGCTTGATAAATTAAATATGAAATATAAAGACGTTATTACAATTAAAAGTGAACGATAATTCTGAGGTATTTGTTTAAAATACATTGCAAGCAACATAATAACAAAACTAATACCAACAGAAATATATTTAACATTGTAACTGATATATCTCTTATCTTGATTTTGTTTTGCAACACTCATTTGATTTTCATTTTTAAATTCCATATAAGCACGGATAATAATGAATAAGGACACAATCGCAAATGCCTCAATCATTGGAAATAACTTTATTCCTATAAATCCATTTAATCCATATTCATGTAATCCTATATTGATTACAAGATAGCTTAAGATGATTCCTAAAACAAAAGAAATCAATGAATATATCAACCAATGCAATAGATATATTTGCCAAATAAACTTTTTCTCAGCTCCTAATGTATTGGTTATTCCTATTTGTAACCTGTACCCTCTATTTACAATTGGAAATAGAGAATCAAGAACCATAATAACTGAAACTAAAATTATTAATCCTACCCCTAGCATAACAGAGGTCAAATCCATTGCTTTACTATTAATATAATCCCAATCAACCGTAGGATATATATCATAAAAAGCAAAATTAGAATCGTTTTTTAAATCTGTGATTAATTTATCGATGTCCGTATCCGATTTTATATTAATATATAAAACATTTCCTAGATTTGTTAAAAATCCTATATTATAGAACTCTTCATAAAAAGCTTCTTTATTTATGTAAAAAGAAATTCCCGTAAATACACCTGTATCTGGAATGATTTCTCTAATAATATAAGTAAATCTTTTATCTTTTAATGTAAATTCAATTGAATCTCCAACATTAAGATTATGTTCTTTTGCATATGAATTAGAAATAATAGTTTCATTATCATTGATATAGATATCCCTATCTACCAAAGTTTCAAATTCATAAGGCAAAGATGAAAAAAGTGATCCATAATAACTTCCCTCTTCATCATTTACAAGTACATCTAAATTAAAAAAAGATAAGCTATATAATATATCATCTTGATAATCATCTTTGATATATCTATTATTTATTAGTCTTGACATAGAATACTCATCATAAGTAATAACAATATCTGTATCATTATATAAATTTGTGGCTTGTAATTGATATATTCTTGAAAATGTATGATTAAGTCCTAATAAAAGAATTAGCAAACAAAAAACAAGTGATAAAGTTAAGATTACCACTAATGCATTTTTTTTATTAGCTGTCGCATTTCTATAAGCAAACAGTATTTTAAACCAATTTTTACTCATACAATTTTTCCATCAATTAATCGAAATATTCTATTACAATAAGACAGGTAATCTTCATTATGAGTTACAAGTAAAACTGTAATACCTTCTTTTTGGTTTAGTTTTTTTAATAAATCCAATATTTGTTTACCGTTTTCTTGATCTAAATTACCCGTTGGCTCATCAGCGAATATAATATTAGGCGTATTTACAAGTGCTCTAGCTATCGCTACTCTTTGTTGCATGCCTCCAGATAATTGGTTAGGATAATATTCTTTATATTCTTTCATACTAACTTTTTTTAATATTTCATCTATATATGAATCATCATTATTAGCTATGACTCTAGCTAATAAAATATTTTCATATACAGTTAAATTAGGAATTAAATTGAAAAATTGAAAAACAAATCCGATTTCATGTTTTCTTAAATTTTCAACTTCCTTTATAGAATATTTAGATATATCCTTTTCGTTTATATATACACTTCCACTGGTTATATCTTCTAAACTGCTAAGACAATATAAAAGAGTAGTTTTTCCAGATCCAGATGGTCCAACAATTCCTGCAAAATCACCTTTTGAAATAGAAATATTTAACCCTTTTAATACCTCTTGTTTTACTATTTTATTATCAAATACTTTTTTTAAGTTTATTGTTTTAATAATCTCCATGATTTCTCCTCATTTTATATTAAAATCATAGCATTTATAATAATAATTTTCAATAAAACAAACAATATCTAAAAATAAAAAACTTCTTAATTTTAAGAAGTTTTACTTTTTGATTTTACATTTAACATGGTTTGTTTCATAAATGAGCCAAAACAAACCTAGTATTAATAACCCTAGTGCCACAAATTTATATGGTAATCCAGCAAGTGGCAAAACAGCCATTGAGAAAGTTAAACCTATAGTTGAAAACAAAGCTATAACGCATGGCGTACATCCATATGTTAGTAAACCAAATACGTATGCAAATCCTGATAGAAATGATCCTTTGCCTTCTTTACCAGTTAATTCAACTAATCCACTTGAGATATTCCACATAAACGCACTTAAAGCGGCCATTATAATATTTAGTAAGATATTAATGATTACTAAGTATAATCCGTAATCATCAATCATTTTAGAATAATCCATATTTAATCTGTCCAACATAAAATACAGTATTATGAACATTATAAATATAATTATTCCTCTTATAATGAATTTTTTCTCCTTTTGCATTGCAAGTATTGTTTTAAACATAATATATCCTCATTTAAAAAGTTATAAATATTATATCATGTTTTACAAAAAAATCCATTATATTGATTAAGCATTTAAAATAGCAATTGCATTTTCATACACTCGTTTTATAGCAAACGATACTTCTGAATTCTCATCAATTGGAGTTTTTCCTCTATTAATTAATTTTACAACATTTTTATCATAAGGTATTTCCCCAACAAAAGCTATTTTTAGCCCTTCAACATGCTTTTTAATTTTTCGAGTTAAAGATTCGTTTATGTTATATTTATTAACACAAACAGCTATTTTCACTCTAAAATGCTTAGCAGTTTCTATAATTCTTTGTAAATCTGATAGTCCCGACAAGGTTGGTTCAGCTACAATTAATACCATATCAACACCACTTAAAGAAGCAATGACAGGACATCCAATTCCAGGAGACCCATCTATAATAACAAACTCCTCATCTGTAAGATTGCTTTTAAGATTTTCTTTAACTTCAGTAACTAACTTACCTGAATTGCCACTTCCTATGTTTAATTCAGCTGTAGAAAACAGCTGTTTTCCTCTATATATAGTCGTTTCCCCATCAATAGAATCATACATCTCAATCGCATCCACTGGACAAACAAATTGACAAACCGAACATCCTTCACACATATATGGATTAATTTTATAAGTACCATCAAAATCAATCGCATCAAAACGACAATGTGTTTGACACAATCCACATTTAATACATTTAGATTGATCAATTTTAGCTTTTTTCATACCATAGTATGGTTTGCTTGTCTTTTCTCCTAAGCTGTTAATCAAATGTAGGTTTGGAGCTTCTACATCACAATCAGCGTAAGCTCTAGCTTGAGATAATTGAATAAAAGAACTAGCAATTGTAGTTTTTCCTGTGCCACCTTTACCACTTAATATAAGCAATTGTTTCATGATTGAACCTCCTCATCAATTTTATTGAGAATAGATTCAAAGATTGGTCTAAATTTATCATTTTTAGCTACAATTTCACCATTAGAATTCATCTCACCCAATTCTAAATCCATTGGTATTTGAGCCAATATTTCAATTTGTTTTTCTTTTGCATAATCATAAATAATAGAATCATTACTAGCTTTATTTATCACTAGTCCTATTTTTTTATTAAATTTTCTAGTTAATTCATATACCATATTTAAGTTATGTAATCCAAATATAGATGGTTCTGCGACCAATATACAATAATCCGCTTGGCTAATGCTTTCCATAACTGAACATCCATTACCTGGAGGAGAATCAATAAACACAGTTTTATCAGTATTAGATACTCTATTTAATAATTCTTTTATAATTGAAACTCCTGATTCTTCCCCTATATTCATCTCTCCAGAATATACTTCGGTATCTTCATAAAATCCATGTTTAATGCTTCCTAATTTTTTTTCTTTTTCAGTAATCGCATTTAAAGGACATACTAAACTACATCCACCACATGAGTGACAAAGTTCCTTAAATACTCTTACTTTTCCAAGAATAAATGCTAATGCATTAAACTTACAAAAATCAGTACATTTTTGACATCCATCACAAGCATTATGATCAATCACAGGATATAAAGTCAAAACATCATTAGTTTCTATATTAGGAATTTTATAATAAAGAAGACCATTTGGTTCTTCTACATCACAATCTACATATATTGAGTTTTTAGCAAGATATGATAAATTAACACTTAGTAATGTTTTTCCTGTTCCACCTTTACCACTTAACACTGCTATTTGCATTTTTTATAATTCCTTTAATTCATTGTTTAGAAACCGTTCTATATTAGTTTTCACAATTTCATTTGTAGCTTCATAGATTTTAATATTTGCATCTCTTATAATATCAATTGATTTAGAACCAACCCTTGGAGTTATTAATACATCAGTTTTTTGATTAATAACAAATTCAGATGCTTTAACACCTACTCCCCCTTGACCATCTTTATGTATATTTGTATATACTTTTCCTAATTTTGTTTCCGTATCATACACATAAAAAAAGTTACATCTTCCAAATCTATCTGATACAAATGATTTTTCTCCGCTTGTTACTGTTGGTATTGTAATAATCATAATTTCCTCCTTAAATTACTAAAAAGCGACCGAAGTCGCTTTTTCTTATTTTTCTAAAACAGAATCAATGTATTTGATTCTTTCTTCCAAAGCCTTTTTTTCGTTTTCTAATACAGATTCATTGGCTGTGTTTAAATTATTATACCCATAACCAAATCCATAACCTCTACCATAGCCGGCTCTTCCAAAACCTCTTCTGAAACCAGCTACTCCAAAACCTCTACCGAAATATGGCCTTGTAGCATTGGCGTCGGGCGCACAATTTAATCTTCCTCTGCCCGTTCTTGGGCCTTCACCTCTTGGTCCCATTCTATCTCCACCTGGCATATAAATCACCTCCATTGTTGACATATGTCATTTATTACAATTCTATTATACTACTTTTTTTTATTATTTCAATAGAAATATTTCATTTTTTTAAGTCTTCTCTTATAAATGGCATACTCATACATCTAGGTCCGCCTCTACCCCTGGATAATTCACTGGAAGGTATCGTATGAACCTTAATTCCATATGATTTTAAGATATCATTAGTTATATAATTTCTCTCATAAACAATTACTTCTCCAGGCCTTAAACAAATAGTATTGGCTCCATCATTCCATTGTTCTCTATCAGCGGCTACTAAATCATCTCCCCCACATGGTATTAATATAATCTCTTGTTTAAGATATTTAGAAAGAATTTTATCTAAAGTGCCTTCAATAGGTATTACATCTAATTTATTTTCTCTATTTTTACTAGCTTTTATTTCATATGCTTTTAATACCATTTTTACATCTTGATGTATTAAAAATTTATCATAATCAACTTGAGTAAAAATAGTATCTAAATGCATAAAGGCACGATTTTTTGGAATATCAAAAGCTAAAACTGTTTCATATTCAGTTTTGTTATAAAAGAATAAATTTTTAGCTAGCTTTTCAATAGCTGCAGGATGAGTTCTTTGTGAAACCCCTACTGCAATAATTTTATCAGTTAATACAAGAATATCTCCACCTTCAATACTTGCAAGATTACTTCTATCATAAAATTTTATTATAGATGAATCGCTATAAGTTTGATGATAT
>CAZSZZ010000088.1:0-5979 GCA_964611005.1 uncultured Candidatus Izemoplasmatales bacterium
ACTTTATCTGATGATTTAGGCAACTCATATTCTTTTACTATTCAAAAAGATGATGTAACTAATGAAAAGACAATTGTTTTTGGTAAAAAAATAGACCTTGACTTTTATCCAACACATCATGAAGTTAATGTAGGTTTTGATGAAAGCCATACTTTCTATATATTAATTGGACTTTTGCCTGTTTTAATAAGTGGTATTTCTTTTTTGATTATAGATAGAGAAGCTTTTAAATATGATGCTTTAAGATTTAAAAAAGATATACCAAATCATTTAGGCAAAATTGTTTTTGGTTTTGTGGGAGTTTGGATGGCTCTTGTTTTCGCGTCATACATTCTTAGTTTATTAGGGGTTACTGATACTAGTCAAAATGAAATGATAATAAAAAGCATGTTTAGTCCTGATGTTTTTCAATTAATTCTCTTGTTTTCTTTGCTTTGTGTTTTTACTCCTATAGCTGAAGAGGTAATCTTTAGAAAGGTTGTTTATAATTTTGTTGAATCAAAAACAAATCATATATGGGCTATAATTATTAGCGGATCTATTTTTGGGTTTATGCATGTGATTTCATATGGAGATTTTCTTCAATCAATTCCATATATCTTAATGGGAATAGTTTTTGGATATATATATTACAAGGCTAAGAAAAACATTTTTGTAACAATTGGGATCCATTTCATTAATAATTTTATTTCTTTCTTAGTTTACGCCCTTGGAGCTTATGGGATTTATATAATTTAAAGCATTAAAAAAAGGCTTGTTTTAAAAGCCTTTTTTATTTGCTTAACGAACTTTTTCTTTTAAAACTTTACCAGCTTTGAATGTAGGAGCGTTTAATGCAGGAATTTGAATTTTTTCTCCAGTTCTAGGATCGTGACCAACTCTAGCCTTTCTTTGTTTAACTTCAAATGTTCCAAATCCAGTAAGAACAACTTTTTCACCTTTTACTAATGCTTCTTGGATTGCTAAAACAGTTGAGTTTAAAGCTTTTTCTGCATCTTTTTTTGATAATTCAGCTAAATCAGCTATGCGAGCAACTAATTCTGATTTGTTCATATTTATATCCTCCTTATATTTGTTATATAAATTATAGACAAATTATTAACAAAAAGCAAGTGATATAGCGAAATTCACTCTATTTATAATAAAAAAATCCATATTTTATTAAAATATGGACTATTCTCGGTTGCGTAATACTAAATTTACGGTCGTTCCAATAAAATCAAAACGCTCTCTTAAACGATTTTCTAGATACCTATAATAAGAAAAATGCATACAATTTATATCATTGACAAATAATACAATTGTTGGACATTTAGTTTTTACTTGAGTTGCATAATAAACTTTAACTATTTTTTGTTTATGTTCTTTAGGTGGATTTAAAATCATTGCTTCTTGAATAACTTCATTTAAAGCAGATGTAGAAACACGGCGATTATAGTTTTCAAATACTCTTTCTATCATTGGAAACAAAGTTTTCATTCTTGCCTTTGTTTTCGCAGATAAATAAATAATAGGAACATAGCTTAAAAATCTAAATTCAGCTCTGATTTTCTTTTCCCATTCATTCATAGTATGTTCATCTTTTTTTAATGTATCCCATTTATTAACTACTAAAATCATTGCTTTGTGATTTTCTTGAGCAAATCCTGCAATATGCTTATCTTGCGCTTGTATTCCAGTTTCTGCATCAAGCATAATCAAACATACATCGCTTCTTTCTATTGCTTGCATAGCTCTTAAATTAGCGTATCGATCAACATTTTCATAGATTTTACCGCGTTTTTTCATACCTGCAGTATCTATTACTACATAATGCAAACCATCTCTAGTAAATTCTGTATCAATGGAATCAGTTGTAGTTCCGCTTAAATTTGAGACAATTACTCTTTCAGTTCCAAGCATAGCATTGGTTAGAGAAGATTTTCCAACATTAGGTCTACCAATAATAGATATCTTTCTAACATCTTCCTCATATTTGTCTTTTGTTTCTTCTGGTAAATAACTAATAACTTCATCCAAAAGGTTTCCAATACCTAACCCATGAGCAGAGGAAATCATTACTACTGAAGCGGCTCCTAATTCATAAAAATCGTATAAATTATCACGGTATTTTTGACTTTCTAGCTTATTTACAGCTACTATTATCGGTTTATTCGATTGGTATAATAAGCTCATTACATCTTTATCGCTTGGTAATAATCCACTTCTTCCATCAACTGCAAGAATTATAACATCGCTCTCTTCAATAGCGATTTCGGCTTGAGCTTTAATCTCAGTTAAAAAAGGTGCATCGCTAATCTCGATGCCCCCTGTATCAATAAGTCTAAATTGTCTGTCAAGCCAAGAAGCTTTTCCATATATTCGGTCTCTCGTTATCCCCGATAAATCATCGGTTATCGACTTTCGTTCACCAATTATACGGTTAAACAATGTCGATTTCCCTACATTAGGACGACCTACTATAGCTACTGCTGGCAACATTTTATTCACCAAATTTCTATTTTTTAAAATCTTTAAATAAATCAGCTAATGATTGATTTGAACTTACATTTTCGTCTAATTGTTTATCATAAGCTTCACGGCTTTTGCGTTCTTGAATTGTTTTTAATGATAAAATCATTAACCATTTTTTAGGATTAAATTGAATTATTTCAGCTGTAACAATCTGATCAACTTTAATTATATCTTCGATACGATTAATATGTTCTATTGAAACTTCAGCTATAGGCATAATAGCTTCTACACCTTCAACTTCTAAATAAGCATTTTTTTCTTCAATACGCTTAACTTGAGCTGAAACTAATTCACCTTTTTTAAATTTTAAATCCGACCAAGGATTGTACTCTAAATGTTTTTTAGATAGAGTAAACTGTTTTTTAGATTTATTAATACTAGTTATTTTAAGTTCTAGTTTATCTCCAACTTCAACTTCACCTGCAAGATTTTCTTCTGGATTCCATGAATAATCAAATCTATTTAATAATCCAACTACTTCGCGTTCTACTTCAACTAACATACCGTATTGCATTTTACGAACTATTGTTCCTGTTACTTTATCTCCAACTTTGTGGTTCTTAAGGAATAATTGCCAAGGAGTTTCTTGTAATGCTTTCATAGAAAGGCTTATTTTTTTACCTTTTTTCTTGATTACTTTAACTTCAACTTCTTGATCAACTTCTAAGAAATCTTCTACTTTTTTCACATGATAATGTGAAATTTCAGATACATGTAATAATCCTTCAATAAATTCACCTAAAGAAACAAAAGCTCCAAAATTAGCTACTCTCTTAATTTTACCTTTTAAAATATCGCCTTCATTAATTGAATCTAGTTCTTCTTTTTGTTTAGCTTTTAATTCTTCATATTGTAATTGTTTTCTATTAACTATAATGCGGTCTCTTCTACCTTTTTTGTCAAATTCGATTATACGTGCTTTTATAGATTTACCAACTAATGCTTCTTTTTCTTTAGTATCGTTGCGTAAAGAAATCAAAGATTCAGGTAAGAAAGCTTCTATACCATGGTAATCCAATAATAATCCGCCTTTAACAGCTTTTTTAACTTTAAAGGTTATATCTTTATTTATTTCCAAATCATCTTTATATTGATCGATTTTTTCTTGTTTTAAAATATCTAGTCTTGATAACAATAATAAATCAGAATCATCGCCTTGTCTAAATTGGGTAATTTTTACTTTGATTGGATCTCCAACTTTAAACAAATCTTTAAGATTCTCCTCTTTATTATTTGTTAAATGTTCCTTGTAGATAACTCCTTCACAGGTGTATCCTACATCAACTAATACCTCGGAATTAGTTACATTAACTACAGTTCCTGTAACTATATCTCTTACTTTAGGGATGTACAATTTTGTTTCGCTACTCATTCCCATACTAACTATCTCCTTTAAGCTTTTTCTTATATTTGTTATATAATATATCGGTAACTTCATCTATGCTTATATTTGAAGTATCGATTAATATAGCGTCTTCTGCCTTTTTTAATGGATTGTATTCTCTACTAGAATCAAAATCATCTCTTCTTTTTATATCTTCTTCCAATTCTGTCAGACTTATGTTCATACCGATTGCTTTAAGTTCTTCGTATCTTCTCAAAGCTCTTATTTTTACAGAAGCTATCATAAAAACTTTCAAATCAGCGTCTTTTAAGACAACTGTCCCAATATCTCTTCCATCCATTACTACATTGTTTTTTTTAGCTATTTCTTGTTGTAAAGAAACTAATTTATTTCTTACAGGTATATGACTAGATACAATGGAAACATTGTCAGCAACTTCTTTTAAGCGGTTTAAAACAGTCATATTAACCCCATCCATATAAAGTTCTCCTGATTTAAAAATAAATTCAGTGTAATCTAAAAAATCAAAAGCATAAGGGTTATTTAAATCTGTTTTTAAACTTATTGCCTTATATGTAGTTGCTCGATACATAGCTCCAGTATCAATATATACGTAATTTAGTTTTTCAGCTAATTTCTTCGCAACTGTTGATTTACCAGCACCAGCAGGGCCGTCGATTGCGATACTTTTATATTTCATACCTGCCCCCTATAACCTTTAATATTATAACATACTATTTTAATTTTTTTACAAAAAAATATTACGAAATACTAGCCATTATTGCTTAAATTCCAAAGTTTCTTTATCTCATGTATTTTTAACATACGATACTCCCCACGATTTAACCCTTTTAACGTAATTGAACCGAAGCGTTCTCTCTTTAATTTAATTACTTTATGACCAAATTTTTCAAACATTCTTTTTACTTGATGGTATTTACCTTCTGTAATAACAATATTTAAAAATGTATTCACTTTAGCATTGTCGTATTTAACATTATAAATCCTAGCTGGTTGAGTTTTGAAATTTCCTAAATCAACTCCTCTAGCTAATGCTCTTGAGGTTTCTTTTCTCAATAATCCAGTGATTTTTACAGAATATTCTTTTTCTATTTTATGTTTTGGATGAATTAAAATATTAGCGAAATCTCCATCATTGGTAAGCAAAAGCACTCCACTAGTATTATAATCTAAACGCCCTATAGGAAAGATGTTTTCCTTAACTGGAATTAGATCCATTACTGTTAAACGATTGAATTGATCGTTTCTTGTGGAGACAAATCCTTCAGGTTTATATAATACATAATAAACCTTATTTTCCCTTTTTATCTTTTTACCATCTACTGTTATATCATCAGAAAAAGATGCTTTAGTACCTAAAACAGTCACTTTTTTACCATTGACAAATACATGGCCTTCTTTAATTAATTCCTCGGCTTTTCGCCTTGAGGCAATGCCTGCTTTTTGTAAGATTTTTTGTAATCTTTCCATAAGTATTTCACCTTTTCAAAAAAGTGAGGATTACCCCACTTAATCTTCTTTCTTATCGATCTTATCGATTGTTAAAAGAACTTCTTCTATACGTCTTTGTTTAACCTTTAAAATTTTAAAAGTTAAAATAGCACTTTCTTCAGATATTACTTCGCTTAATTCATTGTATTCTTGATTGTAATAAATCATATGTTGTACTTCTTCTCCTACTTCAGGGATATCTTGAAATAGTTCAAAAAGCCAACCTCCTACAGATGTTGATTCAGAAACAGGAGGTTCTCCTAATTCTAAATCTTCGAATAAATCCTCTATATCATAGTCAGCGTTTATAATATAAGTATTATCAGAGTTTTTAATTATAGGTTTTTCTATAGCATCGTGTTCATCATATATTTCTCCAACTAATTCTTCTAAGGCATCTTCCATAGTCACAATTCCATCTAATCCTCCATATTCATCAACGACAAAGGCAAGATGACTGTTTTTGGATTGTAAAAGCTCAATCAAGGCATCAACTTTGCTAGATGCTGGAACAAAGATAGGTTTTCTTACTAGACGTCTAATATTAATATTTTGACCTTTGATTAATTTTGTATAGAAATCTCTTTCAGATAGTACACCTATAATAT
>CAZSZZ010000089.1:0-5898 GCA_964611005.1 uncultured Candidatus Izemoplasmatales bacterium
GAAAGATAATTATAATGTTTAAAATCCCAATTCTATAAGCATATTTTCATATAATTATGTTTAATAACAAAAAGATTAAATTTTGAAATTAATAAATGTATTAGTATTACATAAGTTTTCGAATTTCATATAAAAAACATATTTGAAATGGTTTTTTAAATTCTTTTTAATTTATGTTAGATTAATTACAAGTTTTTTGTTATAATAAAATTAATTTTAAGATGAAGGAGGATAATGATTTTTGTTTTACATTTATTGTTAAATAAATGGGATAGTGTAATTAAAACAAATTCTATAATATAATGTATTTTTCTGCGGGCTATATTATAGAGCTATGAAGTTGTCTAAAATACACAAGGAGGAACAATAATGTTTTTAGATGAGATACTTTCTAAGTATCCTAAAGATTCAGAATATCTCATTGAAATTCTTTTAGAGTATCAAGCATCCAAAAAGAATCATTATATTTCGACGGAGGATGTAAAAAGGATTTCAAAATATTTAGATATTCCTGAAAGTCAGATATGTTCAGTCATATCTTTTTATACTATGTTATCAATGGAACCTAAGGGCAAATATGTCATACAAGTATGTCATGATGTGCCTTGTTTTGTGAATGATGCAACTAACATCTATGATAAGTTAGTTGAATTATTATGCATTGAAGATGGCGAAACTACTAAAGATAGTTTATTCACGTTAGAAATAACTGAATGTATGGGTCTTTGTAATGTGGCACCTGCAATGAGGGTTAATGATAAGGTATATACAAGTCTCACACCTGAAAAGGTAGAAAGAATAGTTAATGAATTGAGAGGTGAAGCCAAATGATCCAACAAAAGGTTGTTTCAAAAAGATTCACCAAAGTAGATCCATTATCAATTAATAGTTTTCTTCAATATGATGGTTACAATGGTTTGATTAAAGCATTAGAAATGCACCCATCAAAGATAATTGATGAGATTGAAAAGTCAAAAATCAGAGGTAGAGGTGGTGCTGGATTTCCTACGCATATTAAAGTTAGAGCTTTAAGCAATGCAAAGTCTCCTAAATATATCGTTTGTAATGCTGATGAAGGAGAACCAGGAAATTTTAAAGATAGAATGATAATGGAAAATGATCCTCATTCTATTATTGAAGGAATGGTGATTTTAGCTTTTGCTACGGGAGCTGAAAAAGGATATATTTATATCCGTGGCGAATATCAAAATGCAATAAAAATAATAAAAAAGACAATTCAAGCTGCAGAGAATAAAGGTTTCTTGGGAAAAAATATATTAAATAAGGGATTTGATTTTGAATTAGAGGTTAGATCAGGTGCTGGTTCTTATGTTGTCGGAGAAGAATTTTCTTTGATTGAATCAATTGAAGGTAAACCTGGCCGAACAAGAGTGAAACCACCTTTTCCTACGGAAAAAGGAATTCATGATAGACCTACATTAATCAATAATGTTGAGACATTTACTAACTTTGCACACATAGTTTTATGGGGCGGAGACAAGTATGCCCAAACAGGAACTGAATCATCTACAGGAACTAAATTAATAAGTTTATCTGGTAATGTTAAAAACAAAGGGCTTTATGAAGTGCCTTTCGGAACTTCAATAAGAGATGTTATTTTTAAACTTGGAGGCGGAGTTCCTAATAACAGAAAAATTAAGATGGTTCAACTCGGTGGAGCTTCAGGGCCAATCATACCTGAATATATGTTAGATATGTCTATCGATTTTGATAGATTTGAGAATTTTGATTCTAAAACAGGTACTGGAGCGATTATAGTTATAGATGATCGTTTTGATCTATTTGATATTTTGTTAATAAATATGAAGTTTTTTGTGCATCAATCATGTGGAAAATGTGCACCTTGTAGAGAAGGGCATACTCAAGTAGTAAATCTTGTTAACAAATTTAAAAACTATCAAGCGATGGAAAAAGATTTGTTGTCACTTGAAAATCTTGCAAAGGTTATTCAACAAACATCACTTTGTGGATTAGGACAAACTTCAATGACTTCAATAATTTCGTCACTTAGATATTTCCGCGATGATTACTTCGCAAGAGTGAGGTATTGATTATGATTAATTTAAAGATTAATAATATTGACATTAAGGTTAAAGAAAATACAACGATTTTAGAAGCTGCGAGACAAAATCATATTGATATTCCAACATTATGTAATTATCCAGATTTAAAAATACAATCTGAATGTAGGATTTGTGTTGTTGATATTGAAGGTGAAAAAAAGTTACATACATCTTGTTCTACATACGCAAAAGAAGGAATGGTTGTTAATACTAATTCACCTAGAGTTTTAAATGCTCGTAAAACAATTACAGAATTAATTTTAGCTAATCACGATGCTAATTGTACTGCTTGTCCTAAAAATCTTAATTGTGAGTTACAATCTTTAGCTAATAAATTAGGTATTGATAAAAATAGATTTCCAACAGTATTAGATGTTCAACCAATTGATAAAAATAATCCATCATTGGTTAGAAATATCAATAGATGTATTAAATGTGGTAGATGTATTGAAATGTGTAATACAGTTCAATCAATGGGAGTATTAGATATAATGGGTAGAGGTAAAGATATGAAAATTACTCCTGCTTTTGGTAAATTTTTATCAGATGAATTTTGTACATATTGTGGACAATGTTCAAGCGTTTGTCCAGTTGGGGCTATAATTGAAAAGGATGATACTGATAAAGTTTGGGAAGCTTTGCATAATCCTAATTTACATGTTATTGTTCAAGTTGCACCTGCAGTACGTGTTTCTTTAGGTGAAGAATTAGGTATGGAACCCGGAGCTATAGTAACTGAAAAAGTTGTAGCTGCTTTAAAATATTTAGGATTTGATGGGGTATTTGATACTGATTTTACAGCTGATTTAACAATTATAGAAGAAGGTAACGAATTAATAGAAAGAATAACTAATGGCGGATCTTTACCTGTAATAACTTCATGTTGTCCAGGATGGATTAATTTAGCCGAACAAAGTTACCCAGAATTATTAGAAAATATATCTACTTGTAAGTCTCCTCAACAAATGTTTGGAGCTTTGGCTAAATCATATTATGCGGAAAAATTAAATATGAATCCAAAAGATATGTTTGTGGTATCAATTATGCCATGTACAGCTAAAAAATATGAAGCTCAAAGAGAAGAGATGAGTGTTGATAATATAAATCCTGATGTAGATGTTGTGCTTACTACTAGAGAATTAGGTAAAATGGTTAGACAAATGGGTATTAATTTTGAAAATATTAAAGGAATTTCATTTGATAAACCATTTGGAATCACAACTGGTGCAGGTGCTATATTTGGAGCCACTGGTGGAGTTATGGAAGCTGCTTTAAGAACCGTTTATGAGTTGGTTAATAAGGAAGAATTAAAAGATATTAATTTTAAATCCGTAAGAGGAACTGAAGGTATTAAAGAAGCTGAAGTAAATATAGGTGGAAAAAATATAAAAGTCGCTGTAGCACATACTTTAGCTAATGCTAAAATATTATGTGATCAAGTTAAAAATGGTACTTCTCCTTATACTTTTATTGAAATTATGGCTTGCCCTGGTGGATGTATTGGTGGAGGTGGACAACCATATGGTACAACTAATGCTATAAGAGAAAAACGTATAGAAGCGATTTATCAAGTTGATGAAGATATGCCTATAAGACAATCTCACAAAAATCCAGATATTATTGCTTTATATGATGAATTCTTAGAAAAACCACTAAGTGAAAAGGCTCACCATTTATTACATACTCATTATTCTGAGAGAAATAAATAAAACTAAAGATGGTCTTAAAAAGCCATCTTTTTTTTTGGCTTGATTAATATACATTTACTATGAGTCATTCATATAGTATAATATAAGTGATAATAATGAAAAATAAAATATTAACAGCTGTGTTGTTAACGGTCTTCGTTGTGGGGATGACATTATGCAGAATTACGCGAGACCACCATATAAAATCAAAATGGTGGAACCAATTTCATTAATTAGTAAAGAAGAGAGAATCCAAAGACTAAAAGAAGCAGGGTATAACCCTTTTCGTTTAAGAAGCGAAGATGTTTACATTGATTTATTGACTGATTCAGGAACTGGCGCTATGTCCCATTTTCAATGGGCAGCTATGATGCAAGGTGATGAAGCTTATGCGGGTTCAAGAAGCTTTTTTCATCTCGAAAAAGTTTTTAAAGAAATTAGTGGTTATAAATATGTTATTCCAGCGCATCAAGGAAGAGGTGCAGAACAGGTAGTTATTCCTGAACTTATTACAAAAGATAATATGTATTTTATTTCAAATTATCATTTTGATACTACAAGAGCCCATGTTGAAATTGCAGGAGCTAGAGCTATTGATTGTGTAGTTGAAGAATGTTTTGAAACAGAAAAATATTATCCTTTTAAAGGTAATTTCGATATTGAAAAATTAGAAGAAATTATTAATGAAAAAGGTAAAGAAAATATTGCAGGTATTATTATGACTATTACTAATAATTCTGCTGGAGGACAACCGGTTTCAATGAAAAACATGAAAAGCGTTGCCAAAATCGCTAAAAAATACGGTATTCGATTATTAATAGATGGTGCTAGATATGCTGAAAATTCATATCTAATAAAATTAAGAGAAGAAGAATATCATAATAAATCTGTAAGAGAAATTGCAAAAGAAACATTACAATTAGCTGATATTTTCCTTATGAGTTCGAAAAAGGATGGTTTAGTTAATATTGGTGGATTAATTGGCATTAAAAATGACTTTAAATTTTACCAACAATGTCAAACTGCTATAGTTCCTAAAGAAGGATTTCCAACTTATGGAGGATTAGCGGGTAGAGATATGGAAGCTTTAGCTGTTGGGCTTAAAGAAGCTTTAGATGAAAGCTATTTAGCATATCGTATTGATGAAGTTAAATATTTAGGAGATTTATTAAGAGATGCAGGAATACCAATTCAATATCCTACAGGAGGCCATGCTGTATTTGTTGATTGTGGAGCTATTGTTCCTCATATACCATATGATCAATTTCCTGCACAAGCTGTTTGTAATGCTTTGTATATTGAAGGCGGAATAAGACCTGTTGAAATTGGTTCATTGTTACTAGGAAGAGATCCTGATACAAGAGAGAATTTAAAAGCTAGCAAAGAGTTTATGCGTTTAACAATACCTCGTAGAACATATACATTTGAACATTTAAAATATGTAGCGGATTGCTTAATAAATGTATATAAAAATAGAAACCAAATAAAAGGGTTAAGATTCGCTTATGAATC
Source organism: uncultured Candidatus Izemoplasmatales bacterium (assembly GCA_964611005.1). Classification (GTDB taxonomy): domain Bacteria; phylum Bacillota_I; class Bacilli_A; order Izemoplasmatales; family Hujiaoplasmataceae; genus 4572-104. The sequence continues at coordinate 5,285 of CAZSZZ010000089.1, forward strand.
ACCAATTTTAAGACATTTTACTGCGCAATTTGAAGTTGTAGAATAGGAGAGCATATGAAAAAACTGCATATAAAATCTGAGATTGGAGAACTTAAAACTGTTTTATTACATCGACCTGGACGCGAATTAGAAAACTTAACTCCAAAATGGTTAAATCAATTATTATTTGATGATATTCCCTGGTTAGATTTAGCTCAAAAAGAACATGATATATTTGCTGAAACTTTTCGTAAAAATGGAGTAAAAGTTTTATATTTAACCGATTTAGTAGCTGAAAGTATTTCTTATTCCGATGATATAAAACAACAGTTTATTGATCAATTTATCGATGAGTCACAAGTAACGAGCGAAACATTAAAGGTAAAATTAAGAGAATATCTTAATTCTTTTGATGATTTAAAGGAAATGATAAATATTACAATGGCAGGAATTAGAAAAACTGATTTGCCTAATTATGTAAAAAGAACTCTTTCGGATTATATAAGAGATTATCCTTTTATTACTAATCCTATGCCTAATCTATACTTTACAAGAGATCCTTTTGTTATTATAGATAATGGATATGCTTTAGCTAAAATGTCTACTTTAACAAGAAGTAGAGAAACGATATATGG
>CAZSZZ010000090.1:0-5775 GCA_964611005.1 uncultured Candidatus Izemoplasmatales bacterium
TTACAATCTTGTATTTTTGAATCAAAATATGAATCGATTTTAGTTTTTTCAAGTTGATAGATTTTCATTGATTCTTCATTTGATTCTTTTTTATATTTCATTGTAATTTTTTTCAAAGACATGTTTTTCTTTGATTTTAATTGAACTATTTTGCTTGAATCATCAATATTTTTTCTTTTTAAAGTTTGTATTAAGGCTTTTTCTTTCCAATAGTATTTTTTTTCAATCTTTTGAATATGATAGTTTAATACCTCATTTGAGTAATCAGTTATTATTCCAGCTTCTATTTCGAGTGGTAATAATTTTTCTTTTTTCTTTAATTCTAACATTTCTTTTTTTTGTTTTTTCTTATCTTCAAAAAGTTCTAATTTAATAGGCAAAAAATGTTTATTGAAATAGTATTTAGTTTGATTGTTCTTAACTATTTTTGAAAGCCAAAATACCTGGAGTTTATTAAGAATCGATACCATATTTAAACTCCTTCCATTTCTTAATCCAATTCATGAATATTTTCTTCAATTTTATACCCAAGGCATTAACCAATTTAATAAGTCCTCCTGGATAAAACATAACTACGACAATAATTAAAATTCCATTCATTACAATTGTAATTCCTGGATTAGCTACGAAGAAATCGATTTGTTTAAACACCGCTAAATCTAACCCGAAAATCATGAATGTTCCTAGAATAATGCCATATATTGATTGAGATCCACCAACAACTACAGCCACTAAAATATTTAATGAAAATGCCAAGGTCCAAGTTGAAGGTATAGTAAATGACCAATAGGTCATATATAAAACTCCAGCTAACATTGCATATACTGTAGTTACAATAAATGCTAGTAAGCGATATTTGAAAATACTAACTCCCATTGCTTGAGCAGCGGAACTTGAATTACGCATCGCAAGCAAAGCTCTTCCTGTTGGGCTTTTCATTATGTTTAATGTAAGAATCATAATGATAAATAATATTATGGATATAATGACAAAAACAACATTGTGATTGACAGAAACAATATTTTTAAATAGTATAATCCCATCAATATTTACTCCAGTAGTACCTCCAGTAATATTAGTTGCCCTTTTAAAAACTTCATTTAATATTTCTGATAGGCCTAGTGTTATAATCGCAAGATACATACCTTCAATTCTAAGCGAAATAAATCCTACAACAGTTCCTAAAATTATCGCCCCTACAATTACAATTAAAACAGTCAAAAATATAGGTAAAGGAACAATATTAGTAAAATATACCAATGTATAAGCCCCAAGCCCAACAAAGCCCGCAGTTCCAAGTGAAGCTAGTCCTCCATATCCAAGCAATATACTAAATCCCAATGCAACTATAGTAAAGATCATAGTCGATCCAAAAGCTCTTAAAATAGATACAGAAACTTCAACTCCAAGTAATCTTATTAATTGCACAAAAAACATTAAAAATACAATGATTATAAATCCAAAATATGGATGATGTATCAATGAATGTAATTTTTGTTTTCTCTTATTTTTCTTTTCATTTTGATAGGTCATGTGTTTACACCTTCTTTGCTGTTGGTTTACCGAATAACCCAGAAGGTTTTATCAATACGATAACCAAAATAATAATATAGACAATCGCATTTTGCCATGTAGTTGCGATTAAAGACATTAAATTTGTTAAAATTGGTATAAACAAACTCGCAATTAATGGCCCTGCAAAAGAAGAAAAGCTTCCTAAAATCGCAGCTAAAAATCCATTAACTTGTGTAGGAAGCATTATCCCGACCTGGATAGACCCACTATTTGGGGCTAAAATAACCGCAGCTACGCCGCCTAAAAGCCCTGCAATTCCCCAGCTCATAGCTGTTATAACTCTAGTATTAACTCCCATCATACTGGCAACCAATTCATTTGAAGCTGTCGCCCTTACACCTAATCCCCATTTTGTAAAACGCAATAATGAGAATAAAACTACTAATAATCCAATAGTAATCAATAATGCATAAAATGCATGAACTGTTATACTGTAAGGAAAATCATTTATGGTAAATTTAATATTATCAGCGTAGGATAATTTATTTACAATTAATGGTAATGTTCCAAAAATTATTGGAATTAATCCAGTGAAAACTAAAACCAAACCCATAGTTATCATTTGTTTCCCAATAGGTGTAGGAAATTTAGCTTTTCGAATAATAAACACATCAATTAATACTCCTAATGAAAATGCAGTTAAGGCTCCTACTATCATAGCTATTAATACAACTAAAGTTGATCCCATTTCAGTATATACTGAAACTAAATGCGCTATAACTTTAGCTGCCACAAAAGCTCCTACTGTAGCTATCATACCTTGAGAAAAATTAGCTGTTGTTGATGTTTTAAAAATTAAAACAATCGCAGTAGTTGATAAAGCTAATACACATATCTGCACTATTGAATTAAAAATAATATTTAAAAACAAAAAGGTTTCTGCTCCTTCAGGCAAAGCATGATAAACGCGATATAATAGATATGTTACTCCTATAGCTAACATGATATTAGTCGTAATATTCATTGTTTTTTCCATGTTTTTAAATCGCTTTAAAACAGTAAAACGCAAAATAATAAAAATAACCGCTAAGAGTAAAGTAAATAAAATTATACTTTTCCAAAATCCTTCAGTAGTTATCATTCTTCTTTCCCCCATCTAATTATATTGGCTGCCCAAACATATCCTATTCCAGCGGCTAACATACAAATAACTGAACCGTTTTTTACTTTTTTTTCTTGTAAAGCTAAATGAAGAGAAAGAATTTGATCAACTTGTCCTATATGCCCATAATTTTCTAGATATATTGTTTGGTCTTCGCTTAAATTTAATGTATCTAAAATATATTTATGCCCAGAACGCTTAATATGTAATATTGCTAAATAATCAATATCTTCTCTTGTCATTTTTGATTTTTTTAAAGCTTCATCTATACAAGTTAACCAGTTATCCATTGAAACTTCGTTTAATCTATCTTTCATTTTTTTCGCATCCATTAAACGAAGAGATGTTTTAGCTTCTTCTAAATTATCACAAGTAATAGGATTTGCAGTTCCACCTATTTCAACTCCAGCTGTTCTTGATAAGGATCCATCAGCTATAATATGTGAACCGAGCAATAAATTTTCTCCATAATTTTTCTTTAAAATTATGGCTCCAGCACCGGCCCCAAGATTATACATCATGGACATGCTTTTATCTAAAAAATTAATAAAATCTGAATTGCGGTAACCTCCAACAATCAGAATTGTGGATATGTCATCATCAGCGATTAACATGTCTTTGGCTATCTTCATAGCTGATACAGTTGTACAACAACGATTGGCTACATCTATTCCCCAAGCATTTATAGCTCCTATTTTATCTTGTATATATAGAGCGCTTGTGGTTAATGGATATTCTTTCCATTCTTCTCCTACACATAAAATTACATCAATATTTAATGGATTTACTCCCGTGTTTTTTAAAGCATCTAATGCTGCTCGAACACCCATTTCTTGAGTACCATCACCTTTTCCAGGCAAGCGTTTTGTAATTATACCTAATTTATCAATAACTGCTTGTTCTGTCCAAGTGCCTTTTGTCGCCTCACTTATCTCTTTGGCTGTCATCATTTTAGATGGTATATATATACCTGTTCCAACAATCCCGACTGTTGGCTTTTTCATAAAATCACATCTTTCTAATAAAATTTATAATCTCATACCGCCATCAACTGATATAACTTGTCCAGTTATATAAGAAGCATCTTTTGAGGAAAGGAATAAAGCTACACTAGCTATTTCTTCAGGTTGTCCTAATCTCTTTAACATCGTCATAGATGCAAATTTATCCAATAAATCTTGAGGAACTGTTTTTAATATATCAGTCATTGTATAACCGGGCGCAATTGCATTAACTCTTACAGGAACGCCTTTTCTTGCAAATTCTTTTGCCCATGTTTTTGTTAAACCAATTATTCCTGCTTTTGTAGCTGAATAATTTGCTTGTCCAATATTACCGTATATTCCTACAACAGATGAAATATTGATAATAGATCCGCCACCAATTGTTTCCATTTGAGGACCAACATATCTCACTAAATTAAATGCTCCTTTTAAATTAACATCTAATACAAGATTCCATTGTTCATCTGTCATTTTACGAGTCATTGAATCTCTTGTAATTCCTGCATTATTTACAAGAATATCGATTTGACCATATTTTTCAATAGTATCATCATAAAACTTCTTGCATCCTTCTACATCTGTTATATTTAATTTATAAAATGATACATTTTCCATTTCATAAGTCATGAGTCCCATATCTACAGCTATTACTTTAGCGCCTTCACGGGCAAATGCCTTACATATTTCCATACCGATTCCTTTAGCTCCGCCAGTAACTACTGCGACTTTATTTTCTAATTTCATAATTTATTCCTACTTTCTTTTTATAATGACTCCGGTTCCCATACCGCCACCGATACAAAGGCTAGCTAAACCGACTTTTTTATCTTGTTTTATCATTTCATGTAATAATGTTACTACGATTCTGTTTCCTGAAACTCCTACAGGGTGGCCTAAAGCAATAGCGCCTCCATTTAAATTAGTGCGTTCATAAATTTCATCTTCAGTTAAATCGTGTTCTTTAGCTAATTCTTTTACTACACCAATTGATTGAGCCGCAAAAGCTTCATTTAGTTCTATTATTTCCATATCAGATAACTTCATATTAGCCGCTTTTAAAGTATGTCTAATCGCTGGAACTGGTCCAAGACCCATATAATTAGGATCTACTCCACCTTGCCCAATCGCAATAATTTCAGCTAATACAGGCAAATTATATTTATTCACCATTTCTTCGTTAGCTATAATAGTAAATGAAACCCCATCATTTATACCTGAAGAATTTCCAGCTGTAACAGACCCATCTTTTTTAAATGCAGGTCTTAATTTCGCAAGCTTTTCAGGTGAAGTAGTTCTATTAGGATATTCATCTTTATCAAAAACAATAACACCTTTTCTTGTTTTTATTTCGATAGGAATAATTTCATCATCAAATCTACCAGAATCTACAGCTTTTATCGCTTTTACTTGTGAAGCATAAGCAAATGCATCTTGTTCTTCACGACTTATTCCGTATCGTTCAACGATATTTTCAGCTGTAATTCCCATATGCATATTACTAAAAGCATCAACTAAAGCATCTTTTAATATATGATCTTCAGCTTGCATAGCTCCCATTTTATACCCAGAACGAGTTCTTCCTGGTAACATAAAAGGAGCACCTGACATAAATTCAACTCCACCAGCTACAACCAATTCGCTAAATCCCGCTTGAATACCAACATATGCATTCATAATTGATTTCATACCACTACCACAAACCATGTTTAAAGAATAAGCTGGTACAGTCTCAGGAATTCCTGATTTAATAGAAATTTGTCTAGCAATTCCTTGCCCGATATTGGCAGGTAAAATATTTCCAACAATTACCTCTGTTATCTTATCTTTTGGTACATGTGTTTCCTCTAATAATTTAGTTAAAACTTGTCTTCCAGCTTCAGCTGGATGTACATCTTTTAACGTTCCTAAAAAAGATCCAATAGGACTTCGTTTAGCCCCAACAATAAAAACTTTTTCTTTCATTATGTTCCTCCTTAAGTATAAACATTGAATTTTATATGAATATTTGTTCATATTTTATTATATATTAAATAATTTTCGGAAAAATGTCAAGCGCTTTCATCAAATAAAAATAATTTCATTAATAATATATTC
>CAZSZZ010000091.1:0-5725 GCA_964611005.1 uncultured Candidatus Izemoplasmatales bacterium
GTATAATCTTAATGTTAGATAGGTGAAATTTATGAAAAATAAAAAAATAGAAAAACTTAAAATACCACAACACATTGCGATTATTCTTGATGGAAATGGTAGATGGGCAAAAAAAAGACATATGCCAAGAACATTTGGACATTCTGCAGGAGTTGAGAATATTAGAAAAATCACATTAGTTGCTTCAGATTTGGGAATCAAGGCTTTAAGTGTATATACATTTTCTACTGAAAATTGGTCAAGGCCGAAATCAGAAGTGGATTATTTAATGAAATTACTAGGTGAATTCGAAAAAAAAATCGAAGATGATTTTAAAAAATATGATGTTAAAGTTACTTTTTCAGGTAGAAAGAATCATATTAGTAAAGAAAATATGGAAATATTAAATCGTATAACAAAAAATACTAAAAATCGTAAAGGAATAATATTGAATATTTGTTTTGATTATGGATCTCATATTGAAATAACTGAAGCTGTTAAACATATAGCAACTGATGTTTTAAACGATAAATTAAAACCGGAAGAAATAGAACCAAAACATATTGAACAATATCTCTATACTAAAGATTTACCAAAATTAGATTTATTGATAAGAACAAGCGGAGAAATACGTTTAAGTAACTTTTTATTATGGCAAGTTGCTTATGCTGAATTATATTTTTGTGAAACATATTGGCCTGCATTTTCAAAACGAGATTTAAAAAAGGCAATTATTGAGTACAATCATAGAAACCGTAGATTCGGAGGGCTGAAAAAATAATGAAAAAACGTATTATTACAGGGGCTGTATTAGCGATAGTTTTGGGATTGCTTATTTATTTTGGAGAAGGTAAATTATCGTTTTTATTTTCAGGTTTTTGTGTTCTATTATCTTTAGCTGCTTCTTATGAATTTACTAAGATGTCAAGAAACAAAAAGGCTATTAGATGGTTTGATTTTATAGCGGTTATTATGACTGGTATTTTTAGTACATTAAGTGTAATATTTTTTGATCAAATAATATTTTATAAATATATATATATATTTTTACTAAGCATTATTTTATTTTACACATTTTTGTTTATTAGTATAAAAGATTTTACTAGATTAGATTTTTCTAATCAGATATTAACTATATTTTATTCTAGCTTAGGGTTCATTTCCTTTGCTTATCTTAGAAGAATTGATATTAATCTAATAATATATTTATTGTTGGTAGCTATGATAACCGATGTATTTGCATATTTTATAGGTATCCAGTTCGGAAGACATCGTTTAGCCGTAAATATTTCTCCAAAAAAAAGTATTGAAGGCGCTATAGGTGGAATGATTTTTGGGACGATCACAGCTTCTTTATATGGATATTTTTTCAAAGTGTTTACCTTTGATTATATATATATTATATTGTTATCTATAGCTCTATCATGTATTTCACAAATTGGAGATTTGATTGCATCTAAATTTAAACGCGAAGCTAACATTAAAGATTATTCTAACTTATTTCCAGGACATGGAGGAGTGTTAGATCGTTTTGATTCTAGTATGTTCGCAGCTATATTTTTAATGTTAGCTGTAATTTTATTTTAAAGGAATTTTGTTATGAAAAATGTTTATTTATTAGGAGCGACAGGATCTATTGGAACACAGACTATTGATATTATCGAACAAAACCCAGAAGAATTTAAATTAATCGCAATGTCTGGTTATAATCATTTAGACAAATTAATTGAAATTGCAAGTAGATTTTCTTTAGAAATGATTGCGGTTAAAGACAAAAATGATGCTTCTGTATTGAAAGAAATCTTTCCAGATGTTACAATTGTTGAAGGAAACAAAGGATTAGTTGAATTAAGCACATTAAATTTAGATGATTCGGATGGAATTTTGGTTAATGCGCTTGTAGGTATGGTTGGATTGAAACCAACTATAGAAGCAATTAAAATTAATAGAGATATTCTATTGGCAAATAAAGAAACTCTTGTTGTAGGAGGCCATTTAATAAGAAAACTTTTACAAGAACACCCTGTTAATTTGTTTCCTTTAGATTCTGAACATAATGCAATTTGGCAGGCAATAAATGGTGAAGACAAAAAAACTATAAAAAGGTTAATTATTACAGCTAGTGGTGGGGCTTTTAGAGATAAAACTAGAGAAGAATTAAAGGAAGTTACTTTGGAAGATGCTTTAAATCATCCCAATTGGGAAATGGGAAAAAAGGTAACTGTTGATTCAGCCACAATGATAAATAAAGGATTTGAATTAATTGAAGCTGCTTATCTATTTGATATAGATATTGATAAAATTCAACCAGTAATTCATAGAGAAAGTATTGTTCATTCTATGGTAGAATTTATCGACAATTCGATAATAGCCCAATTATCAAATCATGACATGCATCTTCCTATTAGTTACGCTATATTTTATCCTAACAGAAGAAAAAACTTAGTAAAATCACTTGATTTTACTAAGCTAAATGAATTACATTTTGAACCACTCAATTATGATCGCTATCCTTTGTTATCACTTGCAATTGAATGTTTCAAAATGGGAGGCAGTAAAAGAGTTGTTTTAAATGCTGCTAATGAAGCTGCAGTTTCTTTATTTTTAAAGAAAAAAATTAGTTTTCTACAAATAGAATCTATTGTGAAAAATGCAGTTTTAAATCATAAAATTATTCCTAATCCTTCATTAGAAGAGATTATTGAAATAGATAAAGATACAAGATTACAGATATACGAAGAGTATGATAAATAGAATGGAGAGTTTATAATATGATGATTACTTTAACAATAGCGCATACAGTTTGGAATATTATTATTTTTCTTATCGTACTGAGTTTAGTGATAAATATTCATGAATTAGGTCATTTATTTTTTGCCAAAAAAGCTGGTATATTATGCCATGAATTCTCTTTTGGAATGGGACCTCGTATTTGGAGTATTAAAAAAGGAGAAACTCGTTATTCTATTAGAGCTATTCCATTTGGTGGGTTTGTTTCAATGGCAGGCGAAGAAATAGAAGCTGATATTATTAAAGTTGGACAAAAAGTTAGACTAGGGTTTGATAAGAATAATTTAGTTAATAGAATAATCACAAATGCATCTGATTCTAACTATAATGATTATTTAGAAGTAACTGTTGAAAAATATGATTTATCTAGTGAAAAAGGAAATAAGTTATATATTAATGAATATGAAGTAAAACGAAATGCAATGTATATCATGGATAAAAATCATATCCAAATAGCTCCAAAAGATAGAAGTTTTTCTTATAAAACAAAATGGCAAAGATTTATTACTGCCTTTGGTGGACCTTTGATGAACTTTGTTCTAGCGTATTTTTTATTTTTGGTTATGGCCTTTATTATTGGTGTACCTAATTATGATAGCACTGTAATTGGTGAGGTTGCACAAAATTCACCAGCAAGCAATGTTTTACAACCTGGAGATAAAATTATAGCAATTAATGGAACTAATATTACATCTTGGGTTGGAGATGAAAACTCTGTTACTAGTGTTTTAGATTATTCAAATAATTCATATATATTCACAGTTGAACGAGATGACGAAGTGATAACTTTGCCAGGAATAGAACCACAATATGTTTTTTATTCCTTGGGATTTACTTCTTCACCTGGAGAAGACGAGTTGATCATAGATACTCCTTTATATATTAAAACTGAATTACAAACTGGTGATAAAATTATTAGCATTGATGGAATTGACATGAACACTTGGGATGATATTATTGATTATGCAAACTCTCACACTGAAGGATCGACTGAGGAAAATCCTACAACCATAGTAATAGAAAGAAATGGAATACAAAAAACTTTTCAATATGTAGTTTATGGATCTGATGTTTTAGATGCTCAAGGCTTTCCTTTTTTATATACTAGGATAGGAATATCTACATCATCTAAATTTAGTTTCTTTGGTAGTTTTGGTAGTGCTTGGACATCTTTTGCTAATGCAGGAACTTCGATATTTAAAACTATTGGATTAATGTTTTCTTCTGATCAAGTAGGGGTATCCGATTTAAGTGGTTTTGTAGGAATATTTTCAATGACAAGTAAGGCTGCAGCTGCGGGGATTATATCTTTATTAAGTTGGACTGGCTTCTTAAGTGTCAATTTAGGAATAGTGAATTTATTACCTATACCCGCCCTTGACGGAGGTAGATTGGTATTTATTGGATATGAAGCTATTACTAAAAGAAAACCAAATCAAAAAATAGAAAATTGGTTGCACACCATTGTATTTTTTCTATTAATGGTATTATTAGTATTTATTACATATAATGATATCTTAAGATTGATAGGATTAAAATAATTCTTTATTAAAGATATAATAGAGTTGGATTTATAATTCAGCTCTTTTTTATATTAATACTGAAAAAATAAGATATATTTTTATAATAATATAAAAGCATTTATAAGTGAGTGAATTTCATAATATATTGTTAAAAAAAAGCAGTAAATAATTATTGACATAAAAAGTTTGCTATGATAAAATATATAAGCGCGTGAAAAGCGCAAGAAAAACGGTCTTTGAAAACTAAACATATGTAAGAAACAACAACCCAAAAAGATTTCGAAAGAAAAAAGAAAAATAAGAGCTAAAAGAGAACAAAACATATAAAAAATATGGAGAGTTTGATCCTGGCTCAGGATGAACGCTGGCGGCATGCCTAATACATGCAAGTCGAACGGACTAGTTTACTAGTCAGTGGCGAACGGGTGAGTAACACGTAAGGAACCAACCCTTTAGACGAGGATAACTCTGGGAAACTGGAGCTAATACTGGATAGGATACACACACAAAAGTGAGTATATTTAAAGGCGCTTTCGGGCGTTGGTAAAGGATGGGCTTGCGTCGCATTAGATAGTTGGTGGGGTAACGGCCTACCAAGTCGACGATGCGTAGCTGAGCTGAGAGGCTGAACAGCCACACTGGGACTGAGACACGGCCCAGACTCCTATGGGAGGCAGCAGTAGGGAATTTTCGGCAATGGGCGAAAGCCTGACCGAGCAATGCCGCGTGAATGAAGAAGGTCTTCGGATTGTAAAGTTCTGTTAAATGAGAAGAAAGGTATATACAGGAAATGGTATATATTTGACGGTATCAATTGAGGAAGCCCCGGCTAACTACGTGCCAGCAGCCGCGGTAATACGTAGGGGGCGAGCGTTATCCGGAATTATTGGGCGTAAAGCGTGCGTAGGCGGTATGTTAAGTCATTTGTAAAAGATCTCAGCCTAACTGAGTAGGGCGAATGAAACTGGCAAACTTGAATACGGTAGAGGTAAGCGGAATTCCATGTGTAGCGGTGGAATGCGTAGATATATGGAGGAACACCAATGGCGAAGGCAGCTTACTGGGCCGGAATTGACGCTGAGGCACGAAAGCGTGGGGAGCAAACAGGATTAGATACCCTGGTAGTCCACGCCGTAAACGATGAGAACTAAGTGTTGGGGTAAGACTCAGTGCTGAAGTTAACGCAATAAGTTCTCCGCCTGGGTAGTACGATCGCAAGATTGAAACTCAAAGGAATTGACGGGAACCCGCACAAGCGGTGGAGTATGTTGTTTAATTCGAAGATACACGAAGAACCTTACCAGGTCTTGACATACTATTGGAAGTTATAGAGATATAGCTGGCCCTTCGGGGACAATAGATACAGGTGGTGCATGGTTGTCGTCAGCTCGTGCCGTGAGGTGTTGGGTTAAGTCCCGCAACGAGCGCAACCC
>CAZSZZ010000092.1:0-5632 GCA_964611005.1 uncultured Candidatus Izemoplasmatales bacterium
GCCTATAACACAGTAGAAGATGATTCTAAAATATATCATGGTATTTTTAATGTTGGACAAGCAAAAGGGAAACTTAAAGTTGATCTTTCAGATGGTATGTATTATAATTATCTAACTGGTAAAAAAATTAATGTTTTGAATGAACATGTAAATTTACAAAAAGACCCAATAATTATTAAGATAAAAAAATAATAAATTAATGAAACAATAAGGCAGAAATATTCTGCCTTATTCTAATAAAAAGATATAATATATATGATATAATATATTTTAAGGATGTGTAAAATGATAAAAGAAGTTAATATTATTGGAGCTGGTCTTGCAGGGGTAGAAGCCTCTTATCAACTGGCTAAAAGAGGAATAGAAGTAAATCTTTATGAAATGAAAAAAATCAAAAGGAATGATGTACAAAAATTAGATACATTCGCTGAATTGGTTTGTTCTAATTCTTTACGTTCTAATGATATACATAACGCAGCCGGATTAATGAAAGAAGAACTAAGAAAATTAGATTCTTTAGTTATTAGAATAGCTGATAAGACTAAACTACCTGCTGGTAGTGCTTTAGCGGTGGATAGAGAAGTGTTTTCAAGATTAATTACAGAAGAATTGATGAATAATACAAAGATTCATATTTTTGATAAAGAGATAACCAAGATAGATTTAGATAAATATACCATCATAGCCACAGGACCTTTAACTAGCGATGTTTTAATGAATGAAATTCAAAATTTTTTAGGTGAAGATATGTTATATTTTTATGATGCAATCGCACCTATTATTGAATTTGATTCTATTAATATGGACATAGCATATTTTAAAAGTAGATATGATAAAGGCTCACCCGATTATATTAACTGTCCTATGACAAAAGAAGAGTATGATAATTGGTATAAAGAAGTAATAAATGCAAAAGCTGTAGAAGTAAAGGATTTTGAAAAAAATATATTTGAAGGTTGTATGCCTTTTGAAGAAATGGCAAGAAGAGGAGAAAAAACACTTTTATTTGGGCCTATGAAACCTGTAGGGTTAGGTAAAGAAGATAAAAAAAGACCATATGCAGTTGTGCAATTAAGACAAGATAATTTGCGTAAAAGTTTATTTAATATAGTTGGATTTCAAACTCATTTAACTTTTCCTGAACAAAAGCGTATTATACGCATGATTCCAGGGCTTGAAAAAGCAAATATTGTTAGATATGGTATAATGCATAGAAATTCATTTATTAACGCTCCAAAGTCAATTAACCAGTATTACCAATCTAAAAAAAACCCTAAAATATTTTTCGCTGGACAATTGAGTGGAATAGAAGGATATGTTGAGTCAATTGGTTCTGGATTAATAGCTGGAATTAATATGTCTAGGGTTATAAGAAATATGGATTTATTTGAGTTTTCACAAAATACTGCTTTAGGTTCCCAAAGTTTTTATATTGCGAATACAAATCCCGCATATTTTCAACCAATGAATACTAATTTTGGTATTTTTCCAGATTTAGAAATAAAGCATCATAAGAAACAGCGCAAAGAGTTATACGCTTTGCGCAGTTTAAAAGCAGTTGAAGAAATGATTGAAGGTGGTGTACTTGAGTAATGATGAAGTTTTATTGATGTACAAAGATTATTTATTATATCAAAAACAGTATTCTGAAAACACAATTAAATCATATACTAATGATATTTTTAATTTAATAAATTTTTTAAATCAAGAAGAATTAGGTGATTTATTAACATTGACATACAGGATTGCTAAATTTTATGTTTCTTTTCTTTACAATCAATATACTCCAAAATCAATTTTAAGAAAGATAAGTGCTGTAAGAAGTCTTTATGATTATTTAGTTGAAGAAGACAAGATTTCAGATAATCCTTTTAATTTTGTTGTGCTTCCGAAAGTTACTCGTAAACTTCCTAAATTTATCTATCCAAAAGAAATGATTGATTTTTTAAATCGTATAGATACCTCTAATGATTTAGGTAAAAGAAACCGTGCTATTTTCGAAATACTTTATGCTTGTGGATTGCGTGCACAAGAATTGGTTAATCTGAAATTATATGATATTGATTATGTTAATAAGACTGTAAAAGTTTTAGGTAAGGGTTCAAAAGAGAGAATAGTCCCGATTCATGATTTAGCAATTCAAACATTGAATTCATATTTATTAGAATCAAGGCCTAATTTAGCGATTAGAAGTAAAGAAAATACTGATTATATGTTTTTAAATTTTAGAGGACACGGATTAACAACTAGGGGAATGAATAAAATACTAGAAAACGAATTAAAAAAACAGTCTTCAACACTTAAAATAACACCACATTCATTTAGGCATTCATTTGCGACTCATCTATTAAATAATGGAGTGGATTTAAGAATAGTTCAAGAGTTATTAGGACATGAATCACTTTCTACTACGCAAATTTACACAAAGGTTTCAAAAGAAAAATTGAAATCAGAATATATGAATACACATCCAAGAGCTAAAAGAAAATAAAAAAGTTAGGAGAGTTTATTATGTATAATTTTAAAAAGAGTTTTAAACATGATGGATATTTTAGAACGTTAATTATTTATGGAATCATGTCTATTTTTGTAGGAATATTATTGTTTAGTAAGTATAATGTTTTTTATATTTATATATGGCCATTTCTCATCTTTATAACCGCAATTGTGGGATTTATTGCAAGAATACATATTTTAAAGAATTTTATGAAAACCGCAGAAATAGCTACTGGCAAAGTAAATAGAACATATTATTATAGAGGATATAAGATTGTTAATTACGAATTTAATTATAAGGGTAAAATAGTTAAAGGAAGAGCTAAATTGAATTATAATAAATATAATAAATTTGTGGAAAAAGATACCCAAATAAAATTAGCAATAGATCCAAATCATCCTAGTAGATCATATATTTTTGATTTATATTTTGATGAATAACATATTATTAAAATTAGCGACTAGATTAAATTCTAGTTGCTTTTTAAATATGTTAATTTTATGTTAATTTTCTGTACTCTATTGACTTTAATATTTTTAAATATTAAAATAAAATATAACATGAATAAAAATTCATATAAAGGAGGTTATTATGGAAAAGAAATTTATTACATTACCAAATAAAGAAAAACTTGCATATTTGGATATTGGTGTTGGAAAAGAAGTAATGGTACTAGTTCATGGTAATATGAGCAGCAGTATTCATTTTAAACCTTTAATTGAACGGTTCCAAGACGAATATCGAATTATCGCTCCAGACATGAGAGGTTTTGGAGATTCATCTTATGAGTCTAGATTTGATGATTTAGAAGTTTTAGCTGAAGACTTAATTATGTTGCTAGATGAACTAAATGTTCACAAATACTATGTAGCAGGATGGTCTACAGGAGGAGCTGTTGCTTTGAAAATGGCTGTTATGCGTCCTAAGGAAGTTATGAAGATGATTTTAATAGAATCATGTTCATATAAAGGATATCCTATTTATAAAAAGGATGAATCAGGTCAACCTATAGTGGGTTCTTATTACGCTACTAAGGAAGAAGTAGCTAGTGACTCTGTTCAAGTAGCTCCTATGGTTGGTATCTTTGAGACTAAGGCTACAGAGTATATGAAAGCCGTTTGGGACCAAGCAATATATACGGTAAACAAACCTTCAAAAGAAGATGATGAATTATATTTAAGTGAAACAATGAAGGAACGCTGTTTAGTTGATATTGATTGGGCTCTAACTAGATTTAATATGTCAGATGAATCTAATGGAGTAACAGAAGGTGATAGCTCTATTAAAGATGTTATTTGTCCTGTACTTTCATTTTGGAGTGAATCTGATATTGTAGTTTTAGAGTATATGGTAGATGAAACTGTTAAAGCTCTAAAAGACGCTAAAAAGATAAAACTTAAAAATTCAGGACACAGTCCATTAGTTGATACTCCAGATGTATTAGCTGAAGAAATAAAGAAATTTATTAAATAATAATTATAAAAATTATAATTTCAATTAAAAAGGCACCTTTAAGTGCCTTTTTAAGTGTGTTATAATATATGAAAAAGCAAAGAAGGAAAACAAATAAATGTATAGTATAAAAAAACAATTAGTTAATGAAAAACAATTTGATTTAATTTCTGTAAAACAAAATAATATTGAAGTAACTTTTATAAACTATGGAGCGACAATTTATAATATAAATGTTCCTGATTTTAAAGGTGATATGGAAAACATATTAATTCAATATAAATATTTAGAAGATTATATAGAAAATAATAGATATCTTAATGCAATTGTAGGGCCTACTGCAGGTAGGATTAAAGATGCAACATTTAATCTGTTGGATAAGAAGATTGTTTTGGATAAAAATTTTATTGGCAAACATAATTTACATGGAGGAAAAGATTGTTTTTCTTTTAAACAATTTAAATATGATATTGAAGATAATTTAAAAGAAACTAAAGTTATTTTTTCTTTAAATACAAAAGAAGAAGAGCAAAATTATCCCGGAAACCAAAAATATAAAATAATATATACTGTTAGTGAAGGAAAACTCAGTATAGATTATTTTGCGAATACAGATAAAACAACTTTAGTTAATTTAACAAATCATGCTTATTTTAATTTATCTGGTAATTTAAAAAATGACATATTAAATCATAAGTTACAGATTAATGCATCTAATATTATAGAATTAGATGATGAATCTATTCCTATTAAAAAGAAAAATATTTTAAATACTAAATTTAATTATACAAATCTTAGAACTATAAAAGATGAAAGATTTGATGGAATAGATCATCCATATTTATTAGATGAAGTGTCGATAAACAAACCACAGATTAAATTAATTGACCCTGTTAGTAGAAGAGTGTTAACTGTATATACAACATACAACACTGTTGTATGTTATACAGATCATTATCCTATGAAATATGAATTACAATATAATGCAATAAATAAAAAATATATGGGTATATGTTTTGAAACACAAAATCCACCTAATGGAATCAATATAGATGGATTGGAATCAAGCATTCTAAAGCCTAACGAATTATATTATCATCATACAGATTTTGTATTTTCAATAGTTTAATATATATAAAGAATAGTTGGTGAAAAGAATGAATTTAAAAGAAAAACAATTAAGTCATAAATTAGTCTATGAATGTTTTTTTATGAAGCTTTATGAAGATGAAGTATTATTACCTAATAACAAAACTAGTAAAAGAATATATATTATGCATAATAGTGCAGCTGCAATATTACCAATAACTAAAACTGGTAATATTTTGTTGGTGAAACAATATAGATATCCTATAAGAAGTGAATCAATTGAAATTCCTGCAGGTAAAAAAGATTTTTTAAATGAAAATGGCTTAGATTGTGCAGTGAGAGAACTAGAAGTAGAGACTGGATATATATCAAATAATGTCAAACATTTATTAGATATAAATAGTTGTGTTGGGTATAGCAATGAAAAGATAGAAATATTTATCGCTAAAGATTGCAAAAAAAAAGATAATCCTAAAGAATCAGATGATGATGAATTCTTAGAATTAATAGAATTAACAAAAATAGAAGCTAAAGAACTATTATTATCTGGTAAATTACAAGATGCAAAAACTATTATAGCTTTGCAAAAATATT
>CAZSZZ010000093.1:0-5568 GCA_964611005.1 uncultured Candidatus Izemoplasmatales bacterium
ATTTCAACGTCCTTTAAACCAATAAATCCATCATCTATAAAATAATAGGTAACATCATCAGAATGAGACATTCCTACACCTAAACTTAAATTAGAAGCTGTTGTGTCGACTTTGAAGTAAACTCCAGAATCATCAATTAATTTATCATTAATAGTTAATTGAGCGTCTGTTGGAACATTGATTCTTGAATCAGTACGAGATTCTTTAAACTTTTGAGGTAAGCGTAATCTAGATAATATTCTAATCTTTCCCTCATAATCATTAGATGCGATTCTTATTTTAATAGCAAATAGCTCTAATTGATCTAAAGAAACTAAACGCTCCTCTTCGATTGTAAATGTTTTATTGTTTTTTGTTTTATAAATAGCTTTTCTTGTTGTTATCCCTTTTTCTAAATCAAATATTCTTGATAGGTATGTTAATTCACATGTTGATTTATTGATTGGTTGTTCCTCAACATAAAATTCAATTGTTTGTGCATCAGGAACATTGATGATTCTCTGTCCCATTTGAGGAAATCCAGGTGAATTTTCTTCGTAATGATAAGGATAATAATTGAAAAATCCATTAACTAGAGTTTGATTATAATCATTAGATCCATACCCTTCAGCGAAATTTCCTTTAATTCCAATCAATCCATTTTGTAAAGCGAATACAGATTCATCAACTAAAAGTTTTTTGTGCTGCATCCGATTTTTTCTTTCTATATACATATTTATTTAATAGCTCCAGAAGTCATACCTCTAATAATGTGTTTTTGAGCAAACAAGAATAATATAACTACTGGAACAGCCGCTAACAAAACACTTGTTAATAACAAATCCCATTGTCTAACGTATGTACCTGCTAAATTAGCGACAGCTAATGGTAAAGTTCTAACATCACCAGTTATACCAATGACAAGAGATGGTAGTAAGTAGTCATTCCATATCCAAAGCCCATTTAATACGAGTAATGTAACGAAAATCGGTTTTAATATCGGAAGAACAATTCTAAAGAATAATTGAGCACGAGTACATCCGTCAATAATAGCTGCTTCTTCAATATCCATTGGAATTGATTTAATAAATCCATGAAACATGAAGACAGATAATGGAGCACCAAATCCGACATAAACTAATATAGCACCATAATATGTATCTTTTATAGGTATCCCGGTTGTTTCAGTTATAGATTGTAATAATCTAACTAAAGGTAACATAACAACTTGAAATGGAATAACCATTCCGCTTAAAAACAACAAGAAAATTAATTTTGAATAACGTGTTTTTGTTCTTACAAGAACCCAAGCTGCCATTCCTGAAAAAATACCAATAGCAATTAAACTTCCGCTTGTAATTATGATTGAATTTAGGAAAGATTCCCAATAACGGACTTGTGTAGATGTTAAAATAGTATTTAAGTTCTTAAGAAATGTTTGTCCACTAGCAGCTAAAGCTAATGGATTAGCAATAATCTCATTTGCAGTTTTAGTTGAATTGAGAATAATTAAAGCGAATGGAAAGAAAAATAGCAAAAGTAATATGAATGCAAATATTTCAACTATAATAAGAGTAATTTTTTGTTTTTTCATTATAATTCAACCTCTTTCTTTTGAGAATAGGTTACCTGAAGAACACTAACAACCATTAAGATTAGGAAGAATACAATTGCTTTAGCTTGACCAACTCCCATTTTATATCGAGTAAATGCTGTATTATAAATATCGATTGCCATTAAATTAAGAGAATATACACTTGTATATGAAGGTACATTTAATACACTTGACAACCATCCAGGTATAAGTGTTGAAGGCCCTCCTCCAGTTAATGCGTAAACAGTATCATATTGTTTAAATGATGTTACCAATGTTAAGAATAATGATATTGTAAATGCTTGAGCAACAAGCGGAAAAATAATGTGTTTTAAACGTTGAAATGCATTAGCACCATCGATTTTAGATGCTTCAATTAAATCTTGTGGTACATTTTGTAACGCAGCAATATAAATCATCATAATATAACCTGCATATTGCCAAGTTACAACTAATATTAAAGCTCCCATTGATTGGGAGGGTGAAGCAGCTGATCCAATTAAACTATGTGCAAAAATTCCAGAGTCAGATCCTATCAACACGCCAATTGCGGGAACAACAGTTGAATAAACAAATTGCCAAATATAACCCAATACCAAACCACCAATTAAGTTTGGCATAAAGAATCCAGCACGATAAACATTTTTTAATTTTAAATTTTGAGTAACTAATAATGCTAGTGAAAAAGCAACAACATTTATGACAATAACATTCATAACAGAATATATAGTTGTTCTAACAAATGAATAAATAAATAAAGTATCAGTGAACACTGTGGAATAGTTTGAAAAACCAACCCATTTTTCACTTCCGTTGTTAAGCCCTGTCCAGTCAGTAAATGAAAATACAACACCCATTAAAAATGGAAAAATAACAAATAATAAGAAACTACCTAAAGCAGGGACTAAGAAAAAAATAAAATTTCTATTTTTTTGAGCATTAACTTTCTCGCCAACGATATTGGTTTCTAAGAACATTATCAATTGATTAGGTCCATAATATGGATGAGGTGTAGCAACATAGATAAAGAATTTTTTTATTGAAAGCAGTACTTTTTGGCCTTTTGTTGAGTTTTGAGTTGTTAGGAAATTAAGTAAAAAGATAAAAATTTTAGAAATAAGTCTTGCAATCCAACGCAAAGGTATATAGGTAAACACAAGAAGAATAGAAGAATAATATGCAGTAATTTTAATTGTAACTTTCTCTACGTATTTAAATAATAAATTAGTACCATTGTAATTTTTGGTGGTAACAACAAATTTGAAGCATTTTTTTAGTTTGATTCCTATTTTAGCAAATATTCCTAGGTCATTATAATCTTTGGATTCCTTAACTCTAAATAATTGTAATAATAATAAAAATAACCATGATATTATTCGCGCAATCCAAAGAAATGGTTCATAAATTATTGCTAAAGGCAACGAAATAATAACTGCAGCAATCTTGAATAGAAGTATGAAAAACTTATTTTTCGTAGGAAATTCTGATTTTTCTTGTTTAAACATGTTAATTCTCCATTTCTTTCAATTTTTGTGAGATAAATTTCAAATCTATATTGTATAAATTAGGATTAGTAAAATATAAAGGAATTTCAATATTTTTATCATGTCTCGTTTTTTTCAAAAAGAGTTGAATAGCATTAAGATATTGTTTAGCTGTTGTTTTCCAAGTATATTTATCATTAACTCTTTGAATACCTAATATCTGAAAATGATGATGATGTCTTAGACACTTCAATAATCCTTCTGCGATATCTTGTTCATTAAGAACATCAACTAAAATTCCATAATGAATATTATTTTCTAGTAAAACATCACTCGGCCCTCCATATTTAGTAACAACAGCAGGAAGTCCTGCACTCATCGCTTCAATAGGAGCTAAACCAAAAGGTTCATAAAGAGCTGTAAGTGAGAATATCGATAGCTTCTTTGCCATGAAACGGTAAAAAGCAGCTAACTCTTTTTGAGAATTGATTGAAATAAATGTAATATGTCCAATTAAATGATATTCTTTAATAACTTTCATAATCTGATCCAAAATTTTAAATTCATCAGGTTTTAAAAAAGAATAATTTTCATAAGCGTTTTCAATTCCTCTAAGCGAAATTGCTATATTAGCTTTATTCTGTAACTCTTTATTTTTAGCATACGCTTTGATTAATCCAATATGATTTTTTTTCGCGTCAAATCTACTAGCAAGAATAATAAATGGCAGATTTAATCTTTCTTTGTCAATATCTCGCTGACAAATCTTATTGAACTTAAGGTAGAATTTTTTATCGAAAGGTTGTTCTAAAGCATTAAATATTGAAGTATTAGCTCCAGGAGAAGCTACAACAAAATGATTTTGTTTATTAAATGTTATATCACGATACATTACATGAGAATATTGTTCTCTTTGTTCTTGTTTTGACGAAACGACAATAATATCTGCATATTTCATCGCAATTCGTTCTGCTTCAATTCTTGTAGTAAAATTGTATTTGTTATTTAATTCTATTATATTAGAAGAATTTGCGCCAAGTTTTTCAAGTTTTTGTGCTCCCAATGAATGGCCTGTAAAAGAATAAGGAAGTTTCATTTTCTGTTTTAGTAATGTAGCGGATATCCCACCATCACCATAATGACCTGTGATAAAGTCTGGAGTTAACCCATTAGATTTATAAAACGAAACAATATTATCTGTCCATTCATTAAGGTATTCCCATAATAATTCTTTTTTCAAAAAAATATTAGGTCCACATTTAATTCGTATAATTCTAACATTTGAAATATTATCATAATAATCAAACTCATTATCAAAAACATTAAATTTTGTATCAAAAAAACGTCTAGTTAATATGTCGACTTTATGACCTAGTTTACCTAATGCGATAGCTATTTCTTTAACATAAACGAGTTGTCCTCCAAAATCAGGGTGTTCTGTCCAAAAAGAATCATTCTTATCAAAATTACCTTGAGGATTTAGAAATGCAATATACATATTACCACCTAATCGTTTTAATTAGTTCATCATACTTTTGAATATCAAAATCAGCACCAATCTGTTTCAAGTTTAAAGCACTGAAAATCAAACCTAACTTTAATGATTGTTTTATTGTTAACTTGTTTATAATCCCAGCATACAACCCGCTCCAAAATGCATCACCCGCACCTGTAGAATCAATTATTTTCGTAGCAACAGATGGTATTCTCAAGGTTTCACCCTTGAAACGTGCTATCAATCCATCTTTTCCAAGAGTCATAATAATAAGTTTTGCTCCTAACGATTCATAGATTTCTAAATACTCATCAATAGTTTTTTTACCAAACATGCGTGATGAATCATCTAAGCTAGGTTTAATAATATCAACTTTATTTATGATATCTTTGAGGATTTTAAATCCAGTTTTATCATGATTATCTAACAAAGGATGATAATTAGGATCAAATCCAATCAAAGTGTTATTTGTTTTGGCTATATCAATTATTTCCAAAATAGTTTTGCGACTCGGATTTTTCGATATAGCCCAGTAAGTAAAATGAAGAATTTTAGAATGAAGAACATCTTCTTTAAGTTTCTCATTTATGTAAATATGACTATCTGCCGACCGGTTAAAAACAGGCGTAGGAGAAGAAACGGTCTGATTTATAATCACAAAAGAAGTAGGTTTCTTTGAAATTTGAATATTTGCATCAATTTTCTTTGCTTTTATTTGTTCTAATACCTTATAACCATAAAAATCATTCCCAGCTGCTCCATAGAAACGATTACTGATTCCTAATTTAGTTAAATTCTTACAAACATTATATGGACTACCACCAATCATTATTGATTTTTTTTTGGCTTTATGGTTATGTATAATATCTATTACAATTTCACCTATAAGTAGTATGTTTATTTCTTTTTTTTCGAAATCAAATGTTTCATCCCAAATCATGTTATAGACACCAGTATGAAAACCTTTCCAAATTTTAAATAAAAAAATATATTTGAATCAAAAATATATTTAAGTA
>CAZSZZ010000094.1:0-5557 GCA_964611005.1 uncultured Candidatus Izemoplasmatales bacterium
TACCTATAGATATTCCTTCAATCCTAGGTAATTCTTTTGTATATTTAAATGTCTCATCTTCTTTTGCTTGTTTTATTTCATCTATTAAAGCTAAATCTAGAATTTCGGGAATAAAGCCCGCTCCAATCCCTTCTATCTTATGTTTGTGTGGCGAATTTCCACTTAAAACACTAGATTTTTTTGGTTCAATAGCAATTATTTTAATAAAAAAATCTTTTTCCTTAAAATATCTTGCTAAACCAGTAATTGTTCCTCCAGTTCCTACTCCTACAAAAATATAATCAACTAATCCATCCATTGTCTTATAAATTTCATAGGCGGTAGTTTCATAATGACTTAAAGGATTATTAATATTATCAAATTGTCCTACTATATAAGAATTATTAATATTTTTTCTAAGTTCTATTGCTTTTGAAATAGAACCTTTCATTCCTGATTTGCCTTCTGTTAAAACGATTTTTGCCCCATATAACTTCATCAAATTAATTCTTTCATTAGACATAGTATCAGGCATAACTAATAAGCACGGATTCCCAAAATAAGCGCAAACCATAGCTAAAGCAATTCCAGTATTTCCACTAGTCGCTTCAATAATTAAAGAAGATTCATTGATTTTGTCTTCTTGATACAGTTTTTTTATCATATTATATGCTGGTCTTGCTTTAACAGAATTCGTTGGATTAAAGCTCTCTAATTTAGCATATAATTTCACATTCAAGTTATATTTTTTTTCAACTTTCTGAAGTCTAACTAATGGTGTATTTCCAATTGTTTCTAGGATATTGTTATATATTTTCATATGTATAATTACTCCTAACTTCTAGTTCAAACTTCTTATTATTTACTATCATATTAGCTGGTACAGATTCCGTTATAAAAACATTAGAACCTATAACAGACTTCTTTCCTATCACTGTTTTTCCACCTAAAATTGAAGCATTAGAATAAATTGTAACATCATCTTCAATTGTCGGATGACGTTTTATACCTTTTAGAAGTTGACCTTTTCTAAGAGATTTAGCACCAAGTGTTACTCCCTGATAAATCTTGACTCTATCACCAATTATTGTAGTCTCTCCAATAACAACTCCTGTACCATGATCGATAAAGAAGTTCTTGCCAATTTTAGCTTTTGGGTTTATATCTATTCCGGTTTCTCGATGAGCGTATTCGCTCATCATTCTAGGAATAACTTCTACGCCTAATTCATATATTGCGTGTGCAATGCGATAAATAAAAATAGCATAAACTCCAGGATAAGTTATAATAATTTGATCATGATTTAGAGCAGCTGGATCATTTTGATAATGTGCTTCTACATCCATTGCAATCTCTTCTCTTAAATTAGGAATCATGGAAATAAATTTCAAACACAAATTACATGATTTTTTATAAAAATCTTTATTCCTTAATTCATCTGCTAAATATAATTCAGAATAGGCGATTTGTTTCTTTAATTTTCTTCTTAAGCGATTAACCAATATTGATGTTTTAAATCTATTTGTGTAAGGTATCATATATTTATTTTCAAAATAGCCAGGAAAAACAAGTTTCCGAGTTAATTCAATTATTTTAATGATTTCGTCATTTTGAGGATATCTACATCTTATATGATCTTTATTTATTATATTTTCATGATATGAATTCATGATTATATTTGTATATTTTGTTGTTTTCATAATAATTCTCCTAATATATATGTTTAGTATAGATTAATGTTTTTACCTTATTACATAGCATTTTATAAGTTTGAAGTCCTAGTGTTATAATTAAGTCAAGATATAACCAGAAGAATCTGCTTATTTTCCTTGTGTTTTTAAACTTTTGAGAAATATGCAAAACTGCTTGATTGGCTTATCTATTAACCTGTAATTAACATAAGTTATATTTAACTCAACTTTATAGCTAACGGAGTTTTTTTATTTGCGAGACTTCAGTTCTCTTTTATTTATTATATCATATGTATTACATATACACCGTTTAAACCTATTAATATAAATTTTTTATAAAATTAGCACTCTACTATTGACAGTGCTAATTATTCGTTATATAATGTATGTGAAGTTTTAAAAGGAGGTAGATATTATGAACTTTCAACAACAACCAAACTATGAAAATGATGAAAATGTTCTTGAAAAATTTGGTAGAAATATCAATAATCAAGTTATTAAAGGTAAAATAGATCCAGTCATTGGTAGAGATGATGAAATAAGACGTATAATTAAAATTTTATCACGTAGAACCAAGAATAACCCTGTACTTATCGGTGAACCAGGTGTTGGTAAAACAGCTATTGTTGAAGGATTGGCTATGCGTATTACAGAAAAAGATGTGCCTATTGGGTTAAGAGATAAAATCATCTATGAATTAGATTTAGCTAGTTTAGTAGCTGGAGCTAAATTCAGAGGAGAATTCGAAGAAAGATTAAAGGCAGTTTTAAAAAAAGTAAGAGACTCTGAAGGTAAAATTATTCTTTTCATTGATGAAATCCATATGATAGTTGGAACTGGCCGTACTGAGGGTGCAATGGACGCAAGTAATATGTTAAAGCCAATGCTTGCGAGAGGTGAATTACACTGTATCGGTGCGACTACTCTAAATGAATACAGAAAGTATATTGAAAAAGATAATGCTTTAGAGAGACGTTTCCAGAAGGTAATGATTAATGAACCAACTATTGAAGATTCTATTTCAATACTTAGAGGTCTAAAAGATAAGTTTGAAACGCATCACGGAGTACATATCAATGATGAGGCAATTGTCGCAGCCGCTGTTTTATCTAGTAGATACATCAGTGATAGGTTTTTACCTGATAAGGCTATCGATTTAATTGATGAAGCATCAGCTTCTATTAGAATGGAAATAGATTCTTTGCCAGCTGAACTTGATGATGTCACAAGAAGAATAATGCAACTAGAGATTGAAAAGAGGGCATTAGAAAAAGAATCTGATTCTAATTCTAAAGCTAGGTTAGAAAACTTAAAAAGTGAATTGAAAGAGCTTAAGAAATCAGAGAAAGAGATTCGAAAACAGTGGGAGAAAGAAAAACAAGAATTAGAGGTAATTAAGAATAAACGTTCTGTGCTTGAATCCTATAAAAATGATTTACAAAATGCTTTTAATAATTCTGATTATTCTAAGGCAGCTGAACTTCAATATTCTGTTATACCAAAGCTTGAAAAAGAGATTGAAACTTTAAGCAATAATTCTAACCATAAGTTAGTTACCGAAACCGTTAGAGAGGAAGATATAGCAGAAGTCGTTTCTAAATGGACTCATATTCCTGTTTCTAAGCTTATGGAAGGTGAAAGGGAAAAATTGATAGGTTTAGCTGATGAGCTCAAGAAAAGAGTAATCGGGCAAGACCACGCAATTGAATTGATTTCTAATGCAATTTTAAGACAGCGCGCAGGAATTAAGAATGAATTCCGTCCTATTGGTTCTTTCATGTTTCTAGGCCCTACTGGTGTTGGTAAAACTGAGGTAGCCAAGGCTTTAGCCGAACAATTATTTAACAGTGAACAACAGATCACAAGAATCGATATGTCTGAATATATGGAGCGTTTCTCTGTAACTAGACTTATTGGAGCTCCACCAGGATATGTAGGGTATGATGAAGGTGGTCAATTAACTGAAGCTGTTAGAAGAAAGCCTTATTCTATTATCTTATTTGATGAAATTGAAAAAGCTCATTCAGAGGTATTCAATGTCTTATTACAAATTCTAGATGATGGTAGATTAACAGATAACCAAGGTAGAACAGTTGATTTTAAAAATACAATTATTATTATGACAAGTAATCTTGGTAGTAAGTATTTAATAGGACATCATGATAACGCTGAACAAGAGGTTATGAATCTAGTAAAACAATCGTTTAAGCCTGAATTTATCAATAGAATTGATGAGATTATTATCTTTAATTCTTTAGATAAAGATACTCAAATGAAGATTCTAGAAAAGATGTTACTAGATTTAAATACTAGACTTGAAGCTCAAAGATATTACTTTGAATTCACTGATAAGGTTAAAGCTAAGATACTTAATGAGGCTTATAATCCAGATTACGGTGCGAGACCAATAAAACGTTATATTCAACACCACGTGGAATCTTTAATAGCTAAAGAAATTATTAGTTCAAGAATAGTTCCCGATAACCACTACATCTTAGATGTAGAAGGTGATGAGTTCATAGTTAGGAAATAACAAAAACCGCAGACTTCTGCGGTTTTTTTAAATGGTTTGTATAATTAATTATCTAAAACAATCTATTATATAACAAAAATCAAAGATTTGTGACTCAAAATAATATCAAAAAATATACGTGATGTTGTTTTATTCAATATATACTAGATAAGTTATAAAGGCTTTTTAAACCAGGCTCTTATTTTTTTACTAAACTTAAGATATATCATCAAAAATGGTGCTTGATATAAAGACATTATTGCAGGAAATACAGCTAGATATTGACCGTATTCACCAAAAACAGAAATTAAAACAGCAATACTCAATGCTATATTTTTACTTACAGACGTAAAAACAATAGATTGGTGTTGACCGTATTCAAGTTTAAGAATGTTCTTGTTTAAAATTAGCGTTAAAATAACAGTGACTCCATAAAACAATATTGCTATTGGAAGTAAAATTAAGATATCGATAGAATTTTGCAAAATAAGATTAGCCTTTGATGCAAATATAATAAACATTAAAATATATAGAAATATTAAAGTCGTAGTTGAAAAATAAGGTTTAATTTTAAGATATTTTTCACTTCCATGTCTTTTTTCTACGTATTCCCTTGTTATAATCCCTAAAATTAGAGGTAAAATTAATATTAATAATAAATTCTTAATGATTATAATAAATGGAACTGGTATGTTGGCACCTAATGCTAAATAATGCCCTGCAATAGGATAAACAAAAATTGATAATATAAAAGCAGAAGCAACTATTATGGCACCACTTAACATATGGCCTTCTGCAAGACCAATATAACCGAGTCCCATACTTGATGCTGGAGCAATCGACATTAACATTAAGGCAAGCTTAATATCTGGGTCTATATGAAAAATCCATGTCAATAAATACATAAATAATGGGGCCCAAATAAAATTTAAAATCATCCCTATAATTAAAGGTTTTTTTGATCCTCTTATTTTTTTTAGAGAAGATAAAGATAAATTTACCATCATTGGATAAATCATAATAAACACTACTGGTAAAATTATTGATGACAAAAATTTTAGATTCCATATAGATCCTAATGTCAACCCAGCAATTATGACCAATACAGTATAAACAATCATGTATTTTGATAAGTTGTTTTTTAATTTGTTTATCATTTTATTATTACATATCCTTCCTTATCATTTCAAATATTCACCCAAACAAGAGTTAAAATAGTATGATCTATTAATCGTTTTAGTATTGTTTCCGTATCACTTTTTTTATTATATTCTCATATTAAAATTTATGCAAACAATAACATCTTTTTTTTATTTTCATATAAATTTTCATAATTAGATACAATTTAAACGTATTTTTTTTCATAAAAAAATAC
>CAZSZZ010000095.1:0-5514 GCA_964611005.1 uncultured Candidatus Izemoplasmatales bacterium
TAATTGGGAATAAACTCTTTTTATATATTTAAGTAAAATCACTTATTTCGCAAGTGCACTGCCACGAAAAAGTAGGACACAGTCCACCTCCCTTTCAAAGAAAAATGTAGTATAATAACACGAAGGAGTTGATAATGTGGTAAATCAGTACAGTTTAGACTTTAAACATAAAATAGTAAAGATGATATTGAATGAAAATATATCAAAACATCAGATAGAAAGAACATATAGTGTAGCTAGAAAAACACAAAGAGAGTGGGTACGTAAGTATCAAGAAGAGGGTATAAGTGGATTAGTAAGCAAGCGAAAAATCAAAGATCAGATACCAACAAATCAAGAACCTGAATCAGTAGAATCCCTGAAGCATGAAATCCTTATGCTTAAAGTAGAAATAGAAAGACTTAAAAGAAGGTATTCTAGTGAAGAGGCAAAATACGTAAAAAAAACAGATCATGAATTATGAATATACTTTGGTTCACAGATTTAGAATTAAGTATTACATAAAAGATCTATGTGAGTATATGGGAATTACTAGAAGTGGATATTATAGATGGCTAAGAAGAAGAGAAAATAAAACGGAAAGACAAGAAACAAAAGAAACCCTAAAAATGTTGGTTAAGAATTATCATTCCTTACATCCTGAATGTGGATATAGAGCAATCAGAAAAATGATTCTTAATGAGACTGGATGGGTTGTCTCATTTTATTCAGCTTATCAGGCATTTAGGGAAATGAGAATCTACTCAAGAGCGCGTAGAAAAGCATTTAGAAGACCAAAGGGAGTATCAGATAAGTTTCCTAATATTATTAATGGAGATTGGTCTACAACAAGACCATTTGAGAAAGTGTGCAGCGACACCATAATGCTTAAACACGATGGTAAGAAATACGATTGGAACATTCATATTGATGTCTATAATAACGAGATAGTTGGATATGATTTAGCTAACTACAATCACGGAAATGGAGTTATGAATCACCTTCGTAGCTTATATGATTTTTTACGTATAAAAGAAGAAAGAGGTTATGGTAAAGACCATACTATCTTACACAGTAATCAAGGAAGAGTTTACTCATCAGTTAAATTTGAAAAAGCACATAAAGACTATCCAATTACAAGATCAATGTCACGTGCTGGAACACCTACAGACAACCCAGTAATTGAATCATTAATTGGTTGGATTAAGGGTGACTTAAAACAATATATGAAGCTACATGATTTTTCTGATATACATACAGCAATAGAACTATATGTTCATTACTTTAACAATCACCGATTAGCGTATCGCCTGAATTATGTAACTCCAGTTGAATATAGAATGATTAATGGATTTACATAAACACATAAAAATGATAAAATAATAGCAACAAAGGAAAGTTGCATGTCGCTATTTTCATGTCTAGGTAGGTACCTATGTGTCCTAGAAAATCATAGCAGTGCAGGCTGGGATTTGGAAATGAAATGCAATTCAATATAGACTACTATATCAATATTAATGGCGAAAATATTGCGAATATAAATGATTTTGTTCTTGATGAAGGAGTTGAATACAATATTTTATTCTCCTTTGATTTATGTGAAGTTACTATTAGTGAAATAGAATCCGCAAGATTTTCTTTAGCTTGGAAAACCATAGAAATATGGGTTGTGAGTGTGTGAAATAAGAAAAATAAATTGTGGATCTTAATGGATTAAAAACAGTAGTCCGCAATAATATGTATAAGAACACGAGAGCAAGGTCCTCATAAATCTTGCTCTTTTTCTTGTTTAAAAAGCAACTTAGTAATGACTAACTATTAGAATTAAAATAGCTTCCAAAATTTAAGAATATATATATTTAAATATTATTCTTATAATGGAAGCTATTTTTTTAATTTTAAGGATAAAAATAAATTTAAAAAGATTGTTTATTTAATTTGGTTTTTAAAATATGCATATAATGCATCGTAAAGATGAAATTCTTTTTCTAAGGTTTCATAATCGGTTTTACTGCTTAATCTATACCCTCTAGCTAATACATCTAAAGCATAAGCTAACGGATCTTGATCTTCTTTACCAGTATCCGCAAGATTAACTATATGTTCAACCTTAACTAAAGCTTCATCATCTTGAAGGTTGTATTTTTTAATAATAGAATTAAAAGAACAATCATCACCATGATGACCTAGTTCAACTCCCTTCATATCAAAAACAATACCTTCTGTAATTGACTCTGGATCTACATCTCTAGGAACAAATTTAAATTCAGCGTCTTTATCAACGAAATTTTTAATTAACCAAGGACACGCAACTCTATCTACGTGAACATGTTCTCTTGTTACCCATAACATAATATATTCCTTCTTTCTTTTTATCTATTGTTAATTATACATATGTTTATAATTAAAATCTACAAATATAAAAAAATCATGTTTTTATTACTAAAAAGATGATTGTAATTAAACAATCACCTTGATTAAATGATTTTATTCGTAAAATCTTTCATTTCCAATATAAAATATAGCTAATGTATTTACACCTGTATGAGCGCCGATAACTGGACCAATTGGGTTGATAGTAAATATATCTTCAGAAACCCCTAACTTTTCAATAATATGTTTTTTAACATATTCAGCATCTTCTATACAATCTCCATGTGATATATATATCATTTTATTTTTATTTGAATTATAAGTTTTAACCATTCTATCAACCAAAAGATTTAATGACTTAAACCTTCCTCTTGCTTTACCAAAAACCTTCAATTCACCTTTTTGAGAAACATGTAATAATGGTTTAATATTTAATAAATTACCTAATATTAAACTTGATGCTGATAATCTTCCGCCTCGTCTTAAATGTCCTAAATCACTAACTGTAAATAAATGGCTTATATTAACTTTAGTTTCTTCCACAAATTTTGCAACTTCATCGATAGATTTACCTTCATTTCTCATTTTACCTGCATATGTAACTAATAAACCTTGTCCCATTGAAGCACATAGGGAATCAATTGTAATTATTTTTCTGTTAGGATAATCTTCTTCTAGTTTTTTTCTTGCTATTAAACTAGAATTATAGGTTCCAGATAAAGCGCTTGAAAATGATATAGATAATATATTTAATCCCTTATCAAGCAATGGTATCATTAGATTTATAAAATCTTGAGGGTTTGCTTGAGCTGTAGTAGCTGTTTCTTTTTCTCTCAACATATTATAAAAAACTTTTGAAGATATTTCTGATTCATCCAATAAATTTTGGTATTCCTTTCCCCTAATAGTAACTTTTAGAGGTATAATGATTAACTCAAGTTCTTTTGCTAGAGAATATGGCAAATCGACACAAGAATCAGTTAGTATTACATATTTATCCATTATTACACTTCCTTTAATTTTGTCTATCATTAAATAGATTATCAAATAAAAACAGCGCTGTCAATAATACTTTAAGAAAAAGCATTATTATATTTGGCTTTTGTCAATATGTTTAGTATAATTAAATAAAGGTGGTAATTTATGAATAAAAATAAGTTTATGATAAGTGAAAACGTATATTGGGTAGGTGTAATAGATTATAAATTAAAAGTATTTGATATTATTATGAAAACAGAATATGGAACTACTTATAATAGTTATTTAATTATAGGGAGTGATAAAATAGCTTTAATTGCGACAGCTAAACTGCAGTTTAAAGATGAGTTTTTAAGTCATATAAAAGAATATGTTCAAATTGAAGATATAGATTATTTGATTATGAATCATACAGAACCAGATCATTCTGGAACTGCAAAATACTTATTAAAGGAAAATCCTAATTTAGATATCTATGCTTCAGCTCCAGCTCTTATAAATCTAAAAGAGATATTAAATACAGAGTTTCATGGGCATAGAGTAACAGATAAACTAGAGCTTTCATTGGGAGATAAAACTTTACAGTTTTTTCTTCAACCAAACTTGCATTGGCCAGATACTATGTTTACTTATTTAAAAGAAGATAATATTTTATTTACATGTGACTTTTTTGGAGCTCATTATGCATCTAATATTATTAAAACTAATGATATACCTGATAAAGAATTATATGAAAAGTTATTAAAAGATTATTTTAACGCTATTATGCATCCATTTTTGCCTTATGTTAGAAAGGGATTAAACCGGGTTACCGAATTAAGTCCAGATAAAATTTGTACATCTCATGGAGCTGTTTTAGAAGAACCATTTTTATCTAAAGTGATTGATTATTATGACAAATGGAGTATATTACCAAAAAGACTAGATAAACCATTAGTTTTGATTCCCTACGCAAGTGCATATGGTAATACTGCTAAAATGGCTGAAGTAATTAAAGAAACTTTAGAAGAAGAATTTGATAATAAAATATATGTTAAACTATATGATTTAATATACACAGATCAAAAAGAAATTACTAATCAAGTTTCAATATGTGATGCCTTTATTATTGGCTCTTCTACCATTTTAAGAGACACCGTAAAATTAGTTTGGGATTTGTTATCATCTATTGATTATGAAATGTCAAGAGGAAAAATAGCATCTGCTTTCGGATCTTTTGGCTGGAGCGGTGAAGCCGTAAACAATATTATTCAAAGAGAGAAACAGTTATTTTTTAAAACAACAGAAGGATTAAGAATAAAATTCATTCCATCTGAATCTCAAATTGAAGAAGTCAAAGACTATGCAAGAAATATAGCAAGCCTAATAAAAAATAAAAAAAGTGCTTAAGAAAGAGCGCTTTTTTCTTGTTCGGGAATTTTAAAATGAATAGGTTCAATATCAGGTAAATATCTATTCATTTTATCTACGAATAAAACACCTAATAAATGATCATATTCATGTTGAAAAACAATTCCTGGATAACCATTTAACTTTAATGTTTTATCAACGGTTTCACCTGTTTCAAGATTCACTAAAGTAACTTTAGCTTTAATACGCTTAGCGCGTTTTACAAGTCCAGTTATATTCTCATCAACAGAAAGACATCCTTCTCCACCAGGAATATAGGTTTGTTGCTCTGAAAAAGAAATTATTTTTGGATTAACTACAGCAAATTTATATTCTTTTTCAAAAGATTCATCCATTGTATACATAACAAACATTTTTTTGGATATATTTATTTGTGGAGCCGCTAAACCAACAGACGCTCTTAGATTATATTTTTCTGCTAATTTATCATCTTGAGAATTTATGACTAATTCCATCATGTCTCTTAACGTATCTAAATCTTCTTTATTTAAAGGCATTTTTACTTCTTTAGCACGCAGTCTTAAAGTAGGATGCCCATCTTGAATTATATCTTTCATTAATAACATTTTCATCACCACGTATATTATAACAAAACCATCAATAAAATGAAAGCAAATAAGTTTTGAAACAGTAGTAATATTTAAAACAATATGATATAATCTTTATCGTAAAGTTGGTGATATTATGATTGATCGTACAGGAATTATAGTATATTTTCAAAACAAAAAAGCGATTAAAATAATTGAAAAATTTGATATTCATATTACTTATATT
>CAZSZZ010000096.1:0-5430 GCA_964611005.1 uncultured Candidatus Izemoplasmatales bacterium
CCATGAATGAGCATGTGACGAAATTAAGTAGGTATCTTTTAGAAAAAAATATTCAAGAGAATCTCTTAAACTATCAACCATTTGTACTGGTACACCAATTTTATTATTAGGAACATCCATTTTTTCCATTATCAAATTTAAATTTTCCTGGTTTATTGCTATCTTATTGTTTTCAATTTTAGATATATAGGTGTTTGAACAAATACCTCTAGCTAAATCCTCTTGTGTAAGATTTAACTCAATTCTTGTTTTCCTAATCTTATCACCAATATTCTTGTAATAGAATTCATAAATATTTTCCTTTCTACGTATAATCTTACGTTTTAAATTTATATCCATTTTATCCCTCCATTTAAATTTAAATATAATAAAATCTCATTAATTATACATATCTTGGAGGAAAATTTAAATAAAATAAATTTGAATTATTTTTACCTTTCTTTCACTAAATTTTAGTTTTTAGCTATTTTTAGACAAAAAACCAAGCCTTTTAAAGACTTGGAAATTTACAATATTTTATTAAAGGACATGTTTCACACATAGGTTTTTTTGCTTTACAATAATAACGTCCAAAAAAAATCAACTTATGATGTAAATCAATCCATAACGTTTCATCATATAACTTCATTAAATTTTGTTCGATTTTTCTAGGCGAATCATTTCTATTAGCCAATCCTAGTCTAATTGATACCCTGCTGACATGAGTATCAACTGCAATTCTGGGAACATGATAAAACTCTGATAAGAAAACATTAGCTGTTTTTCTACCTACACCAGGTAAACTTTCTAATTCTTCCTGCGTTTTAGGAATTCTGGAATCATATTTATTGACAACTATTTCAGCCATTTTTTTTATATTTTTAGACTTATTACGAAACAAACCAATATTTTTAATATCGCTTTCTAAATCAATTAATTTTACATTAACGAAGTCATTAATGCTAAGATATTTTTTAAATAGTTTTTCTGTTATCTTATTTACAGAAACATCAGTTGTTTGCGCACTTAAAATAATAGCAATTAAAAGTTCATAATCTTTTCTATAATTTAATTCACATCTTGCTTGAGGAAAGAGATTAGTAATTTCTTGATAAATAATATTAGGAATATCTATTTTTCCCATGATTCAAAAAACGCCTTTAATGCTTCTGATTTTTCTGGCTTATAAACCTTTTTAGCTGAAGCTCTACTTTTATTTCTTTTAAGCAAAACTCCATCTACATAACTAAGTGATGTTTTATTAGCTTTAATTGCATCTAATATTGCTCTTTTAATTATTTCAACACTATAATTATCCTCATTTATCCATTTTTGAATTAATTCTATTTCTAGAGGTTTTAACTGCCTTTGAAATTGTTTTTCTAAAATATCTACTATTTCTTCTTCTATAGTTTCATATAAATTATCGGAATGAATAATACTATTTTTGATACCTGTTTTATATACTTCGATTAGTTTAAATATAGTATTATCTAAAGAAAAATCTTCAGTTTCTTTTTTATCTTTATCTTTAACTAAATGAATAGATAAATATTGTTTTATTACAAGTCCATCTAAAATAGAAAATAATTTTTCTTCACTGATAGTTAGCTTTTTTACTAATTTTGAAGGAGAAATAACAGTTTTTCCTGTTTTTCTTTGGTTATGCAATTCAATCAAGACAAAAGCTTCGATTTCAGTCAAACCGATTTTTTTATAATTTTGTAATAATAGCTTATTAAAATCTATTATTTCATCTTCAACCATTTGTTTAATAATTGCATAATCCATAATTATTTCCTTTCACTATTGTTTTGCGAGCTTTTCTAATGTAGCTTTCGCTGCGTTTTGTTCAGCTTCTTTTTTTGATTTACCTATTCCTTCACCCATTATAATAGTTTCGTCCATATATACTCTTGCTTTAAATTCTTTATCATGAGCTGGCCCCGTTTCTGATATAATAACATATTTTAATGTCCTTTTATCTGATTGTACTAATTCTTGGAGTTTGCTTTTATAGTCTTTATCTTCTTCAAAAAGATTTTTCTTAATAACAGGAAAAACTACTTTATTAAGAACCTTGTATGTTTCTTGAAAACCTTTATCAATAAAAACAGCTCCTAATAAAGCTTCAAAAGCATCAGCTAATAAAGCTGGTTTTTCTCTTCCTCCAGATAATTCTTCTCCCTTACCTAAAAGCAAATAATCTCCTAAATTAATACTTTTTGCATATTCATATAGACTTTGTTCACAAACTTCTTGCGCTCTTTTTTTTGTTAATACTCCTTCTGCATCTGGCAAATGAACAAATAAATATTTCGCAACTGCTAAATCTAATACAGCATCGCCAACAAATTCTAGTCTCTCATTACTTTTAATATTATTTTCATTTGCATATGAAGAATGAGTCAAAGCTTTTACTAAAAGAGAATAATCATTAAATTTTAAATTAAAAAACGTTTCTAATTCTTTAATATCTCTACTCATTTTTTCTTTCCTTTTCAACTTCTAAATGTTCTCTCATTTTTTCAAAAACACCAGTCCTACAGATATTAGCTGCTTGTCTTATGCCATTATAAAAACCAAATGCTTTTGAAGCTCCTTGAGCCTTAACTACAGGTTTATATAATCCATAGATAACAGCTCCTCCTATTTCTTCAGCTGATATAGCTTTCTTAAAAGAATTTAGATTTTTTCTTGCCAATAAAGCTCCGATTTTACCTAAAAAAGAACTAGTTAATTCTTTTTTAAGTATTTTTCCCATACCTTTAGCAGTGCCTTCTACTGTTTTCATTACAATATTAGCTGTGAATCCATCGCTTATCATAATATCACAAGGTGGATTTAATATAACTTTTGGTTCAATATTTCCATAAAATTTAAACAAATCCGTTTCCGAAAATAATTTGAATACTTCATTATCTAATTCTCTACCTTTTCCAGGTTCAGTTCCAATATTAATCAATCCAACTATAGGGTCTTCAATTCCAAATATCTCCTGCGCATAAATTTTTGCGAATAAAGCTTGTTGAAGCATGTATTCTGGTTTTATAGTTAAGTTTCCTCCAGCGTCTAATAAGATTTTAGGTTTCCCAGAAACTGAAGGTAAAACTGGTGCTATTGCAGTTCGTTTAAATCCTTTCATTCTGCGAACTAAAATATGAGCTCCTGCGATTAAAGCTTGTGTCGCTCCACTTGAAACGACAGCGTCAGCTTCTCCTTTTCTTAAACTAGCTAATGCTCTTGCCATCGATGAAGTTTCTTTATTTGATTTTATTGCATATATAGGGTTTTTTTCACCCATAGGAATTACATATGGTGCATGAACAATTGTAATTCTTTCTTTATTTTTCAATAAAGGCTCTATTATTTCTTTATCTCCGTATAATAAAATCTCAATATCAGGAATTTTTTCTATAGCTATTTGAGCTCCCAATACCTGTTCTTTTGGCGCAAAATCTCCACCCATCACATCTACTGCTATTTTATACATATTTTTCCACCTCTATATTAAATTAGTATATCATAAGTTAATCTAAATTATAAGATTCAATTGCTTTTAATGTTATGTTTTTTAACCTCGTAGAAAGCTTGTCTTTTTCTTGTAATATAATTTTAGCATCTTCTAAAGCCTGGTTTAATATTTCTTCATCACTGATTATATTTGCCATCTTAAATATAGGTATTCCTGATTGTAAACTTCCAAATACTTCTCCCGATCCTCTCATAGAAAGATCATATTCGCTGATTAAAAATCCATCTGTAGTCTCCTTCATAATTTTCAATCTCTCGCTAGCTTTAGAAATATCATCAACTATTAAATAACAATAAGCTTGAAATTTGTCTCTTCCTATTCTTCCACGAAGTTGATGAAGTTGTGCTAATCCAAAACTATCTGCATTCATAATTAACATAATAGTTGCGTTTTTCACATTTATACCCACTTCTACAACTGTAGTAGAAATTAATATATTTATTTCATTTTTATAAAATTTATTTATAATATTTGTTTTTTCTTGATCAGATAGTTTACCATGTAATAATTCTATAGAATATCTATTAGATAGTTTTTCTTTTAAAATTAAATTAACTTCCTCGACTGATAAGCGTTTTGTTTTTTCTGATTCTTCAATTTTAGAACAAATCACATAAGCTTGATGATTTTTATCAAGTTCTTTTATCATTTGTTCAAGTACATAATCAATATTTTCATAAGCAACGATTTCAGTTATTATTTCTATTCT
Organism: uncultured Candidatus Izemoplasmatales bacterium; assembly: GCA_964611005.1. GTDB lineage: Bacteria > Bacillota_I > Bacilli_A > Izemoplasmatales > Hujiaoplasmataceae > 4572-104. Next base: position 4,224 of record CAZSZZ010000096.1, read on the forward strand.
TCCCAATGGTTTTTGCTTAATAAAAGAAATATCAATATCATTATATATTGCGATGGCTAATGTTCTAGGTATTGGAGTTGCACTCATAAGTAAAATATCAGGTGTCACACCTTTTAAACGCAATTCTCTTCGTTGTTTAACTCCGAATCTATGTTGTTCATCTATTACTAAAAATCCTAGATTATAAAAATCAACTTGTTCTTGGATTAAACTATGTGTTCCAATAACGATATCAATTTTATTTTTCTTAATAAGATTTAACATCTCGTTTCGTTGTTTTGATTTCATTTCAGATATTAAAAGCCCTATAGATACCCCATAATCTAATAGATATTGCCTAAATAATACATAATGTTGTTTTGCTAAAACTAATGTAGGGACCATAATTGCGACTTGAAACCCACTTGTCACAACAGCTAAACTCGCGATTACACTAATTATTGTCTTACCAGAACCAACATCACCTTGTAATAATCTATTCATCTGTTTTTTATTTTTTAAATCTCTAAATATATCATTTGTGGCCTGTTTTTGATCAAAAGTCAATTCAAACGGAAGGGAAGAAATAAATTCTTTTACTTTTGATAAATCATAGTCTTTTGATTTAGTAATAATACTTTTATTGAGTTCTTTTAAAGTTTCAATTCTAAGCGCAAAACTTAATAATTCTTCATAGACTATTCTTCTTCTAGCAATTTCTATATCTTTTTCTGAATCTGGTTTATGAATTTTGTATATTGATTCATTAATTTTAGGAATATTTCTTCTTTTTAATATGTATTCAGGCAAAGACTCTTTGATTTCTATACTTTCATTCATAATATTGTTTATAGCTTTATATATAAGAGAATCATTGATGTCTTTGATATTATATACAGGGAAAACACCAACTTTGAAATTTTTATATAAAATAATGTTACTAGCTGTAAAATTGTTTAGATTATTAATAAACCTACCTATAATAACAATTTCTGTATTAAGCAATAATGATTTAAATAAAAATCTTCTATTAAATATTGAAACATTAAAAATAAAGTTGTTGAGTCTTACTTTTAAACTGAGTTTATCTAAATTTTTACGAATAAAAAAAATTTTAGGTTTTTGATAAACAAAAACTTTTAATTCTAATTCTTTGTTTAATTCAATATCTGATTCTTTATTTAAATAATTCTTAATATATTTTACGGGAAAACAAAACAATAAATCT
>CAZSZZ010000097.1:0-5383 GCA_964611005.1 uncultured Candidatus Izemoplasmatales bacterium
AAATATTTGTTTTAATTTATTCTTAATGGCAGGGTATATACTCTTAAAGAATTCTTTAGGTTTATATCCTTTAACGAATTCAATAAGTATAAACATATTATATATTCTTAAAGCAGCGCTAAAAGGATTTAAAGATAACAAATTAATTATACTTTGAATAAATTTTGAGCTTGCAGTATAAGAATTAATTTCATATATAGTTCTATTTTTTAATTTCTTGATATTTATCACAAACATTGGAAAAGCAACTAATATAAATATCACTAATAAAGATATAATTGTATTCATTTGATATTTATCAAGTGTTCTATTTAAGAATTCATATGTAGGTGTCATAAACTGTAAATTATCTAAGTTCATTCTACCATCAACAATTTCTGGCAAAGCTAACATTTTAAATAATGTTAAAAATAACATTATATAAATGAAAATTGCAAGAAAATCAAAAACAAAGGTGATTTTTTCAATCTTATTAGATTTTTTAAACAATTCCTTATTCATCTTCTCTCATCCCCCGTTAGTAATGAACTCGTTTTTTGCTGGCTTGCATCTGTACTAATGTTAATACTAATATAACAGCAAATAAAATTAGAGATGCAGCTGCCGCAACTGACAAGTTACCTGCATTGCTTCCATCAATAAATTGATAAATATACATTACAATTGATTGTAAACTGTAATCTACGCCAGAAGGTTGACCAGTGACACCAAATAAAGCAACGATAGCATTATATATCTTAAATGCTCCAATTACTGAAGTAACTAAAATATAAAAAATCATAGGAGAGATTAAAGGAACAGTAATTTTAGTAAGGATTCTTCCTTTTGGAGTTGAATCTATTGCTGCTGCTTGATAATATTGCTTATCTATTCCTTGAATGCTTGTTAAGAATACCATGATTTTAAAAGCTAACGAAGACCAAATACTATAGAATATCAAAACAAACATTGATCGCCAATAAACAGCTCCACTCTCAACCCAAGATAAGCCTTCAGTGTTTACACCGAAAAAGCTAAGAAAATGATTTATTAATCCCCCATCTGTTTTAAACATATAAGCAAAAACCAATCCAATTGCGATTGTATTTGTTACATATGGCAAGAAATATATTGTTTGAAAAAATCCTTTTAATACTTTAATTGAATTTAAAGCAACCGCAATAAATAATGCTAAAAGCACAGAAATAGGAACACTAATAAATACAATTATTAATGTATTAATCACTGCGCTTGATGCTGTATGAGATGCGGGGACAATAAATGATTCATCTGTTAAAACAGTTATAAAATTACCAAACAATGTATATCCAGTAATAGTATCATTTGTCATATTATAATTTTCATAAATAACTAGTGCAAATGAATTGATAATAGGCCAAAAAGTAAATACAGCTAAAACAATTAGAGCTGGTGACAAATAAAGCAAGGCTTTCGCCCATCCTGGAAATTTAGAAGCAAAATTTAAATGATGCTTATCTAAAAACTTCCCTATTCGTCTTTTTATATTATTAAGAACTCTTCTTATATCCCAAAAAAAGTTTTTAATGCCAATTTTAACTTTCATCAAAAACTTTTTTATGTTTTTAATGAATTTAATCATGATCTATTACCTTTCCTGTTTTTTTATCAAAAATATAAATGCGTTTGTTTTTAATGGTCAATCCTATTTTCTTTTGTCCTATACTAACATTATCTGAATCTACCAAAGCCCGAACATTAACTCCATTGAATTGAAAATAAATCATTGTATCTCTACCAATATGGAAAATGTCTTTTATGTCCACTTCAAATCCTTCATCATTCGCGCGGAAATTTTCTGGTCTCATACCAATGTCATATAATCCATCAGGAATATTTATTTTAACGAATTTTCTATCGTTAATCATTAAATATCCTTTTTTTATTTCTGCTTCAAATATATTAATTGGAGGATTTCCTAAGAATTTAGCAACAAATAAATTAGCTGGACTATTATACATTTTTTGTGGATGAGTATATTGTTGTTCTTTACCAAAATCTAAAACAACCATTTTATCTGAAATACTCATAGCTTCTTCTTGATCATGTGTAACAAAAATAGTAGTAATTCCTGTCTCTCTTTGAATGCGTTTAATTTCTTCTCTCATCTGTAATCTCAATCGAGCATCAAGATTAGATAATGGTTCATCTAAAAGTAATACTCTTGGTTTTTTTACAAGAGCCCTAGCTATAGCAACGCGTTGTTGTTGCCCTCCAGATAATTGTGAAGGTTTACGATCAAGCAAATCTCCAATTCCAACTAAATCAGCCATTTCTTTTACACTTTGAATTGCTTCTTCTCTCGGCACATCTAAATTTTCTAATGGAAAAATAATATTTTTATATACTGTCATATGTGGATATAACGCATAATTTTGAAATACTAATCCTATTCCTCTTTTTTCAGGAGCAAGTTTAGTAACATCATCTTCTCCGAAAAATATTTTACCCTCAGTTGGTTTAACCAGACCTGCAATCATAAACAAAGTTGTTGATTTTCCACAACCAGAAGGACCTAATAATCCAACTAAAGTTCCTGACTCAATTGTAATGCTTAATTTGTCTACAGCTTTAGTTTCTTTTCCTGATTTGTTTGTGAAAATTTTAGTTAAGTTTTCTAATCTTAATTCCATTTAATAAATCCTCCCAAAAAGCATAGTAAATTTTAATATATATTTTTTCTTCTTTTTTTAAAGAAAATAAAATAGGTAGATAAAATTAATACTGAAAAATATATCCCCATTGCTATATAAAATATATAAGCGTAGTCATCAGCTACATGTGGTTTATTAGGAAATATATTATTGTTTGTTAAACCTTCAAAATCAGTGACTTCCGGTAAACGATTATTTTGAGCATAAAATGTTTCAACAAAACCTTTAATTGTAAAATCTGATTCATCTAATCTAAAGCTAGTATTTACAATTAAATCTCCGTTTTTATTTACTAAATTTATTGTATCATAATTACTATTTAAAAATATATCTTTTGCTAAATAAACTCTACCTTCATCATTTATTCCGTTAATTAAATTCAGTGTTTTAAATCTTTGCAATGATATTTCTTCTGTTGTATTATTACTTTGATTTTCTAAATATAAATAATCTACTTGAGATAAATCTTCAGTACCACTATATACAATAAGATATACTGATTCTGTTACAACGAGATTATTATTTGCATCTATACTAGCTCTAGCAACTTCATATCCATAAATATCATATCCATTATTTTCAATCGCTATAATTGGATCATTTTTATAATAATCCGGTATAGAAGAGTAAAAATAATAAAATTTAGGTAAATCTGATTCCTCATCTATTAAAGAAGGTGCAAATACATCATTTAAATATTTTGTCAACATCAAGTCTCTAGCATATGTGAATGACAGCAAAAAGAATCCAACTGCCAATAATGCGTATAAAAATCTTCCAAATACTCTCATTCGTGAACGCCTAATCCATTTTCAGTAGCGTATTTTTCAGCATCTTGGAACCAACTATAAATATATCTATGCCCAATTGTCAATGTTGTATCTTCGCCATAATAATTATAAGAATATCCGTTAAGAACTAAATGATAATTTAATAAAATCCATCCTGATAAATGTTCAGTTCTCATTATTTCTCCAGTACTGCTTAACACTTCATATGTCAACTCTTCTTCACCTAGATAAACCCATACTAATCCAAGAGATCTTCCATAGTTACCCCAAAGCCCAATATCTGGATCGCTTTGTATATAAATATCTTGCGCATGATTCAAAATAAAGGTTGTATATGCTTTAGCTTCTGGACCCCATGAATCTACAACGGGATATGTCTCAGGAGTATCAACGCCTAGAAAACGAACTCTTTTATCGCTTAAAAATCCTGGTATAAACGAAGCTGTATCTCCATCGTTTATATAATCCAAGGTAACATTATCCATACCACCTTCATTAAAAGGTAAATTAATAAATTCAAATGGTACTTCATATGGAATATCAACAGGGAAAGTTCCTAATACTTCCTTATAATCAGTTACAAATCCATGCCATTCATTATATACAAAAACACGTTCTCCTTTAAGCGTTGAAGCATCACGAATATACAACAGATTATCCATTACATAGTTTTTATTTCCTATATTATAAATTGTATCAATATATGTACCATTGGAATAACATAATTGTATAACATCATTGCCATCAAAATTTAGATCGCTTGAAGTCATATCGGCTTTAATTAAAATTTCAGAATTAGCATTTAAATTAGCTACAAGATATGTTTCTCCAGGTTCTAAAACAACATCAGACAGATCAATACTATAAGTGATTGTATATGATCCATTGGCGTAGATAACTAAATGGTAATCTGATAAATTAATGTTTGATTCAGTAGGGTTATAAATTTCTATAGCTTGATTAGAAGTATCGTCTCCCCCATCAAGATATTTAGAAATAAACAAACTTGTTTCATTATCTGTAAAAGTATTTTTATATAAGTTAACAATAACCGTATTTCCAAGATAATATTCTCCCGCTTCTTGATCTTGATAACTCATAAATAAATCTTCCGCAAAATCATCATTTATAACATAATTAAATTCATATGATATATTTTCATCATCTAACGCTTTAATAATTTGTTCTTTCATCATTCCTGTTAAATTAGGAAGTTTCTGAGAATTATATCCGAGTAAAACTGTTACTTCAAAATCTGTAGGAATTAAATCACCTGGTTCTAGTCCATCACCATAGCCACTAAAAGTTTGATCGGGGATATCATTATCTGTAACAATTTCAATTGTAAAATTAATTCCCTCGGCTAATAAAGCAGAAATCATTTCTGTTTGATTCATACCTGCCATATCTGGTAAAACCAATTTTGATGTGGCTATATATACAATTATTTCATGATTATCTATTATCGTATCTCCAGCATGATCATTGTCACCATATCTTAAAAAATAATCTTCATTAGCTTCATCGCTTGTTAGATATTCGATACTATAATTTAAATCTAATTCATCAAGTATCATCTTTATATCACTTTTTGATTTGCCGGTTAAATCTGGTAATTCAGGATAGTTAATTGAAAAATATATTGTTATTGTAGTTCCTTCTTCAATTTTGTCTCCAGTTTGTAAATCATCTCCATATCTAACAAATTCCATATTAGGAATGGTTTCACTTTCCTCATATGCAATAGATACAGCAACAGAAGATTCAGCAAATAAATTTTCTGCAGTTTCAGGTGTTTTTCCAGTTAAATCTGGTAATTCAAATTTTGACTGTCCGCAAGCTGTTAACGCAATTAATATAAAGACAGCAAATGTAAAAATTAAAATTCTTTTAAACATATAAATTTCCTCTCTAATATGT
>CAZSZZ010000098.1:0-5377 GCA_964611005.1 uncultured Candidatus Izemoplasmatales bacterium
AATCTTCTCTTCGTTCAGAGGAAAGATAGCTCCAATTTTCAAAATATCTCCATCAAAGTTGTAGAGTTCAGCCATATATTCAACAATAGGATAAATTGCTCCATGAGTAATTATTAACCTCTCGGATGAAGAAGAAGACTCTTTAAGAGAAATAAATTCTTCAAATAGAGGATCTTTTTTTATATACACATCGGTTCCATCATGATTATTAGCCATTACTGCCGCAGCAAGAAAAGATAAAGTATTATCTTCAACATTTTCTTGTTGTTCTGATAAAAAATCAATAATTTTAGCAGCTTCACTATAAAAGATAACAGAATAAGTAACAAAAGCAACAAAGAAAAAATATAAAACTATTTTAAACCAGTATTTCATTTTTAAATGCATGCCTTCCATTATATTTTTGATTGCTGATTTTATTATTAATCTTCATAAAATTAAAATAACTTAAAAGATTTAAGTTAATTTTAAAGACCAAATCCACTAATTAAATCTTTAATTGAATCCAACACCGTTGTTTGAGTATATAAATAATACAATCCTCCACCCAGTATTGCTATAACTAAAAAAGCTTTAAAAAACTTTTTGATAAAAGCAAAAAATCCTACTAGGATAAAAATAACCGCTACTATATAAATAATCCATTGTAACCAAGTTGCTTGAGTTGTAACCCAATCTAAATAATTATAAATATCAGTCAATCCAAACGCTGTATAAAATGAATTAAGTATCATATTAAATCCTCCCTAAATTTTTCTCTAAATTTTAAGTAATATTATTTATATTATTATATCATAATAATAATATTTAAACGACTTTTTTATAATTTTTTCTTTGTTTTATATTTTTCTTCTATTTTCAATCGCTTTAGACAATGTTAAATCATCAGCGAACTCTAAGTTTAATCCAACAGGTACCCCATATCCAATTCTAGTTACTAAAACATCAATGTTTTGAAGAACTTTACTAATATATAATGCAGTTGTTTCTCCTTCTTGAGTGGATGATGTAGCTATAATAACTTCTTTAACTTCTTCGTTCGCGATTCTTGGCCATAAAGAGGAAAGATTAATATCTTCAGGGCCAATCCCATCCATTGGTGAAATTACACCATTTAATACATGATAATATCCTTTATATTCTTCTGATTTTTCAATTGAGAATACATCTTTTGGTGATTCTACTACCATCAATATTTCATGGTTTCGATTAGGATTTTGACAAATATCGCACAATTCATTATCGGTTAAATGTCCGCACTTCGGACAATAATGAACTTCTTTTTTTATCAATAAAATTGCATGACTAAAATTATCTGCATCTTTCTCAGATAATTTGTTAAAAGTATATAACGCATAGCGTTCAGCTGTTTTTCGTCCAATTCCAGGATATTTCATAAACTCTGTAATTAGTTTTTCAAATGCTTTTGGTAACATTAAAACATCCCCGGTATATTAAGACCATTTGTGATAGATCCTAATGTTTCTTCTAGTTCCTTATCAATTTTACTAAAGGCATCATTTAATGCTGCAACAATTAAATCTTGTAACATATCAACATCTTCTAAATCGATTTCAGCTTGATTGATTTGAATTGATTCTACTCTTTTTGTTCCCTTTACAGCAACTTTAACAACAGACCCTCCAGCCTGTCCATAAAAAGTAGAAGCATTAATTTCAGCTTGAACTTTTTTTATATCATCTTGCATCTTTTTAATTTGTTTTAACATTTGAGGGTTAAACATATCCTTATCTCCTCCTATTTCTTAATTTTAACAATATCTCCAAATAAATCAATAGCGTCACTAACAACTTTTGGTTGAATATTATTTTTATTTAGTGATTCATCTTCGCTAGACATATTTTTTAATTCTTCTGATTTTATTCTAGTAAGCTTAATTTGTCTTTTTCCTTTATTCCATAGTTCCATAAATTCTTTAGCCAAATCACTAAATATGTCTTCTGGTAAAGCTATAAAATCTATTTCTCTTTCATAATGTCTTGATATTATATCTTTTGTTATTTTTTTATTTTTTGGGTTCATAAGTTGATTGCAAATAGAAGCACTTGGAAATGTAATAATAATATTCTTTACAGAACTAGCTACAATTGTACCAGTTTGCAAAATTTTAGACAAATATTTTTCTTCTTCGGTTTTAGCACATTTTCTTAATTGATCCCAGCCATCATTTAATTTATTCTTGTCATCTCGATTTCCATTATTCAATACCTGTTCTACAAATTCTATAGAATAGGTATTATTTATACTATCATCTACTTCATTTTTGGTTGATTTCGTTTCAATTATTGGTTCATTTTGATTATTTTCAAATAAAACATCATTATCATCAATTTCTATATTTTCTAATAGGTCTTTTTCTTTTTCTTCTTCATTAGTTTGAATAATTTCTCTAATCTTTTTTTCTGTATCGCGCTGTTTTAAGGTGTCAATACTAGTTTTTATTTTTTCAATTTCTATAATTCTTTTTTCTAAATCATCGATAATTGATATTATTTTTGATTCGCTTCCTATCTCTTCATCGGTGATTTTGATGAATGCAAGCTCTAAATATATTTTGGGATTATTACTCCATTTTATATCATTAAAAACTTTATTTAAAATATCTAAAATGAAAAATATTTGTCGATTGCCAACCTCTTTTGATAATTTTATAAACTCTTCATTTTTATATAGTAGATTAGTTTCATCTAATTTTCTAATATTTCTTAACATTAAAACATCTCTAAAAAACTCAATTAGGTTTAAAACTATCTTTCTTGTCTCTTTACCTTCGGCTATTAAGGAGTTTAAAAGTTCTATTGCTTTTGTGGTATTTCCCTTAATTAAGGCTTCTGCCAATTCTATTTGCATCTTCATTGATACAGCACCGGTAACTTCATTAACATCATCTTCACTAATATGTTCAGGGCTATAAGCTCTTACTTGATCAAGCATACTAATAGCATCCCTCAAACCGCCTTCAGCGTATAAAGCTATTTGATGAATGGCCTCCTTATCTATACTTATTTCTTCTTTTTCAATAATCTCATTCAATTTTCTTATAATATCTTTTGTATTAATAGCCTTAAAATCAAATCTTTGACAACGAGATTGAATAGTTAATGGTATTTTTTGAGGCTCTGTTGTACATAAAATAAAAATAACATGTGCGGGAGGCTCTTCTAACGTTTTTAACAACGCATTAAAAGCTCCGGTACTTAACATATGTACTTCATCAATAATATAGACTTTGTATTTTACATATCCCGGTAAATATTTAACTTTATTTCTTATTTCTCTTATTTCATCGACTCCGTTATTGCTAGCAGCATCTATTTCGATGACATCGCTTATCACTCCACTTGTAATGCCTTTACAATTTTCACATTTATTACAAGGATTTTCAATTGGTGCATGAACACAATTAACAGCTTTTGCAAGAATCTTAGCTATTGATGTTTTTCCAGTTCCCCTAGGTCCACTAAAAAGATAAGCATGAGCAACTTTATCATTTACTAAAGCATTTTTAAGTGTTGTCGTTATATGGTTTTGTCCAACAACTTCATTAAAATCTTGTGGTCGAAAAATTCTATATAATGCTTTATAACTCATAGCTTACCTCCTTGTATTTTGAATAAAACATTTTATTTTAAAATGTTTTATGATTATTATACTATACTGAATAAAATATTGCACTAAACTTATTTTCTTATGACGATTCTTTTATATAAATATTATACCTTATTTAACTAAAATTTCCTAATCGCTTATCTTGTTTTTAATGTTTTTATTTAGATAATCAATAACATATTTCATCGCTCTTTTTTCTAAAGTTCCCTTTCGATATTTTTTTTCTAGTCTATTAATATTATAAACATCATTTTCTCCATTTATATATATATAATATGCTTTTTTCAAACTTTCTTGAAAATTCTTATTTATTTGTAATCTACGAAATTCTTCTATTAAAAATTCATTTGAATCCCTCATTATTTGACTAATTTCATCTAAAAATTCGGCTTCATAATCTCTTTTTTGTTTGCGATGACTAAACCGTTCTATTAAACTATCACTTCCATAATAGAACCCCGTAAATATAAATGGCATAAACCAAAGCACATAAATGTCTTTAATTGTCGCATCTTGAAAAAATATCATATAAATTGAATATCCTAAAACTAATACAACAGAAAAAACGAAAATAATCAAATAAAATTTAAATGGTTTTCTAGCCCGTTTCATAATATCTTTCTTTTATAATTAATACTAAAATTATTATAGAATTAATTATAACTCCTCTCTTTATAAACTCATTAAATATTTATGTTTTCTTGATAAATATAGTAGAAAATTATTACCTATTAAGTATTATACATTATTTTATAATAAATATGGTAAAATATTATTGGTGATTATTATGATATTCGATACAATTGTTGCAAAAACAACTGCAGATGGAATTAGTGCTATAAATATTATTCGCATTTCAGGTGATGACGCTTTTTCGATTGTTAGTAGAATCTTTAAAGGTGCTGATTTAAAAAAAGCTAAGTCTCATACAATCAAATATGGATATATACATGATAATAATAAAATCATTGATGAAGTAATGGTTTTTTTGTATCGCGCTCCAAAATCATTTACCGCAGAAGATGTTATTGAAATTTCAACACATGGTGGCAATTTTATTTCTAATGAAGTTATCAAATTATTAATAAAACATGGTGCGCGCTTAGCTGAAAATGGTGAGTTTACAAAACGAGCTTATCTTAACGGTCGACTTGATCTTACCGAAGCTGAAAGTATCATGGATATCGTGAATGCTAAAACTTACGAACAATTATCTTTAGCTAATAAACAACTTAGAGGAGATATTCATAAATTAATAGATAACTTACAAAAGAAGATACTTAATATAATAGCTAATATAGAAGTGAATATTGATTACCCAGAATATGATGACGTCTTAGAGTTAACTAATAATATTATTATCCCAAATATTGAAGATTTATTAAATGAAATAAACTTTATTCTAAAAGAAGCGAATACAGGCGCGGTTATTAGAGATGGTATAAAAACCGTAATAATAGGCAAACCAAATGTAGGTAAATCTAGTTTATTGAATTCTCTATTAAAAGAAGAAAAAGCAATTGTAACTAATATTTCTGGTACAACAAGAGACTTAATTGAAGCTGAATTAAATTTAAATGGTATTATATTAAAATTAGTAGATACTGCAGGTATAAGAAATACAGATGATGTTATCGAAAAAATCGGTATAGAAAAAACAATAGAAGCTATTAAAAAAGCAACTTTAGTTCTTTTAGTTTTAGACCAAAGCAATCATTTAACTAATCTTGACAAAGAATTATTGGAG
>CAZSZZ010000099.1:0-388 GCA_964611005.1 uncultured Candidatus Izemoplasmatales bacterium
TTATTATTATATATATATTAGTTGAAATGTTCTCTTCCAACAAGAAAAATAAGGAAATTAAAGATGAAAATAATAATTCTAACAACGATGTTTTAAAGGAATAACACCTATATATTGGGCTTAATGTATATTTTTTCATTTTTAACTTGACAAATATGTCGCCTTAGTATATAATGTCTTTAAGTAAAAAGCAAAACTAATGAAAGTTAGTGACGCAAAGCTATAGGGCCTTCGAAAGATGGTAGCCAGTTGCCGGTATCTATTTTAGATAGTGGCATTTTTTATTACTTAAAACGTTATATACAATTGAATACTTTGAATAAGTATGTAAAAGCCAAAATCGAAGCGATTCGATGACGGAAAGCTATAGGGTCTCATGGTAGATAGC
>CAZSZZ010000099.1:398-5338 GCA_964611005.1 uncultured Candidatus Izemoplasmatales bacterium
GCCATAATCATTCACTTGATTTTGGTAATTTGAATTTATTTAATAGAATAGCCAAAATCTTAAATACAATTTTAACATTTCAAATGTTAGAAATTGAAGATTTTGGCTTTTTTATTTAAAAAAATATATTATAAAATTTGAAGGAGAAAAAATTATGAAAAAAAGAATTTTAGCAGTATTATTAGTAGTATTATTATTTACAGGTACAGCAGTTGCCTTTGGTTATTGGGATAATCTATCTCAAAGCGAGACAGATATAACAATTGGTGTTGGTGAAGGTGTTACCTTAAGTGTAACTGCACAAGATGGTGTTCCTAGTGGAAAAGTATTGGTTCCAGATGGTGTATTAATGAAAACTAATGATGTTGATAGTGTAGTATTAACTTATAATGTTAAGTTAGATAAAGCAGTTGTTACAGCGCCTACTTTAACTGTAACTTCCAGCAATGTTGAAATTAATGGGTTAACCACTTATTCTAGTTTAGTTGACATTGATATCGTTTTAGGATCCTCTACTGTTAACGATTCAGATGTATTAGTAACTGTTACGGTAACTCTATTAGAACCCGGTGATGTTACAGCTTATAACGCTATTATAAACCAAAACATTACTTTTGATTTAACATTCTCAGCTGCATAATATATCAAATTGAACAAAACTAATAATTCTAAATTATAATACAGAAAATTAAGAAGCAATAATGCTTCTGTTTTCTGTATTATAACTAAAAATAGTGGAGGTGAAAAAATGAAACATTTATTAAGTAAATTTTTAATTTTACTTGTTTTTGTTATTGTTTTAGCCTCTAGTAGTAGCTTAGCTTATTCATATTTTGATTCAAAAACTGATAGTTCTAATAGTAGTATCACTATTGGTGAATGGATGATTGGTATTTCAACACCTCAAGAATTTTATGATTTCGCCACAAAAAGTGATAGTGTTTCTGAAGATAAATATTATTTAGAAAATGATATTGATTTTTCAGGATTTGATTGGACATTAGATGCAAATAATAATAATGTTGTTTTCAAAGGCTATCTTGACGGAGATAATCATACTATTAGCAATTTAACTATTTATACTAATGACAGTACATATAAGAAACTGGGTATTTTTCCTATTATTAATGGTGGTACAGTTAAAAACCTTAAACTAAATAACGTAGAAACTGATATAGATGATTCAGTCCTTGATTCAAATACTTATCGTTCTGGTTTGATTGCGGGGCAGATTAAAGGCACAACTATTATAGATAATATAACTATTAATAATTGTGGTGTTAGAGCGAATAGAGGTACTGGTGCCGGTGGAATAGTAGGTTATATTTACGGTACGAGTACAAATGTAACTATTACTAATATAAAAGCTACTAATCTTAAAATATTCAATGTTAAATCTAATTCCGGAGGAATAATTGGGCAAATAAATAAAGATGTTCCTTCTGTAGTTGTTAAAGATATTGATATTCAAGGAGATGTTTTTTCCTACGCTAATTCTTCTTATGTTGGGGGAATTGTTGGTAAAATTGAAAGTAACTCTGGATTAACTATTCAAAGAGCTATAATTGATATAACAACACAAAACACATTAGAAACTAGTCAGAATTACCAATTTTACAGTAAAAAATTTATTGGAGGAATTATTGGTTATAACGACACATCAAGTTCTTTACTGAATATAAGCGAAGTATTTGTTACTGGAGATTTAATAACACAAGGTTCAGCCAAATCAAAATATGTTGGTACAGCTATAGGTAGAAACGTTGGCACTTATACAATAAATAATTCATATTATTCAAACATTCAGTTTAAGCATACTGACGGTAACTTATATTATAGTCAAGAGCCTTCAAATACAGGTGTTAATATACCGGTAGTCAATGATGATTCTATGCCAAGTTTAAGTTGGTGGAATAATTACTTTATTGACTTTGATAATGGATTATGGGCTCAAAATAGTAGTGGAAGACCGTACTTAATTAGATAAAAATAAACTTAAGAAAACATCAATTTTGATGTTTTTTTTTATTTGGATACTTGAATTCTATTATAAAAAGTAGTATATTTAAATTATCAAAGACAAACACATGCAGTTTCTTTCGAATCATGTATGATTGTTTGAGTTTGATAAAGCTAAACCCGGAGCAATCCGGCGACAGAAAACTATAGGGTCCCTCTGGGATTGCCAGTTACCTTTCTTAACATTCATATATAGGGGTGATTCACATGAAAATGATAGTGATGTCTTTTTTTGTTTTATTATCGACTTTTTTAACTGGGTTTTATTATGAGTATTGGACAGATTTACCTTTAAATGATAGGTATTCTGATATAATAGTATTTAATCAAGAAACAACTATAATTGAAAAAACTTCCTCTTTAACTAATAAAAAATTGGTTCCGAGTGAATCTCTTTTAAGTGTTAATGATATTTACAAATTATATTATACATATACAGTTAAGACTTGTGAAAACTCAAAACTATTAGTTACTTTAAATAAAGCTTATTTCATTAAAAATAACGATAAATATTTGGATGAATCTAATCTTTTAAATTTTGAATTTGATATTGAGAAAGTTAGTTCAACTATTAGTAAAGTAAATATAAGTATAAGTTTAAATAGTCCTCAAAACGAAACTGAATATGATATGATTTGCAATAGTCAAATTGCATTTACATTAATTTTTAAACAAGAGTCAATATAATTATAATAAAAACCTATTTCATTTTATTTAGAAATAGGCTTTTTATTATTTATAGGTTTTACTTTACTCTGCTTGCGACATACGCAATCATATCTGGTCCAGTATGTACTCCTAAAACTGGAGTTAACCTCTGTAAACCAATGTTTCTAATATTTAATCCAGAATTTTTAAGTTTTTCTTTTAACTCTTCTGCCTTATCATCATTATTTCCATAATGAATCACAATATCAATTAAATCTTCTTTATACATCTCCATAAGAATGTTTTTCATTCTAAGTAAAGACCTCTTCATACCAAAAGCTTTTGATAATGTTATATAAACTCCTTCATCATCGTTAACGGTGATGATTGGTTTAATATGTAAGAGATCTCCAATAGTACCTTCAACTTTTCCAATTCTTCCTCCACGTATTAAATATTTCAAAGTATTGATAGTATAAATAGCAATACTGTCATTAAACCTAAAATCTTTAAGCAATGGTAATATTGATTTAATGGGCGTTTTTTGCTTAATTAAATCTAAAGCATATTCAACTACAACTCCTTGTTGGGCCCCTAATGTTTTAGAATCAAAATGAATGATGTTTAAGTCTTTTTCTTTTTCTAATGTAAGTCTAAAAGAATTAAAAGTTCCACTTAAACCAGAAGAAATATTAATTACAAAAACATCTGTATATCCTTCTTTTTTAATTTTATCTAATGTTCCTACTAGATCACTTGTAAGTGGTAAGCTAGTAGATACTGATGAATGATCCAATTTTTGGTATACTTCTAAAGCACTTATTTCGCTTTGATCTCTATATTCTTCTCCATCTACAATAATCATTAGTGGTACAACAAATAAATTCTTATGTTTATCTATAAATTCCTTTGGTAGATTTGATCCTGAATCTGTTAAAACTGCTATTTTCATAAATTTTTTCTCCTCTTTATTAAATATCATATTAATATATAAAGTATTTTATCAAATAATTACTATGTCTGTCAAGGTAATTTGGTTTCTATTAGGAAAAAATATTAAAAAGTCACAAAATAAACGCATAATCTTCACAAAATTTAAGCTTAATTCATAATTTAGGAAATAAACTTAGTCATATAAATAATAAAAGTAGCTCCCTTCATTAGAGTAATATGGTTAGTTATACCATATCTCCAACTTTTGGAAGCTATTTCATATGAAAATGGAGCAAGCGAGGGGAATTGAACCCCCATTAGATGCATGGCAAGCACCGGTTTTACCATTAAACTACACCTGCTTTTTATATGTATCTATATTGTAACGAAAATTAACTGTTTTTTCAACAGTTTTTTACTTTTTTTAGTTAAATTTATTTAGCTAATTTACGAAATGCGTTGGCGTATCCGCCTTTAACCATAGATACTTCATTAGCAACTATTAAAGCATCATCATCTAATAGATTGATACGGTTAATTATATCATCTTTATTTTTACGGCTAGCAAACATCATTAATACTTTTCTGCTTCTATATTTACCTTGAGCAGCTATTACAGTAACTCCATATCCCGCATTTCTTAATTCAGAAATCACTTTACTAGCTTCTTCTCTCATAATTACAGCTTGTATCAGAATTTTGCCAACTGCCAACTTATCTTCAAAAATAGAGCCTAAGTAAACTCCAGCTGCGAATCCTATACTATATATAATCCCTTTCATTGGAGTTTCTGCTACTCCAACAATTACTCTAGAAGCGATAAATACCCAAAGAAGGATTTCTATAATTGATAAAATAGTCCCAAGTTTACGATATCCTTTGTTAATATATATAATTCTTAATGTACTAATTGAAACTTCAGTAATCTTAGCAAAAAAGATTAAAAGAATTTCCCAAAGGGGAACTGAAGTAAGAAAATCTAAAATTGATTGCCACATATAAATCACCTCTTAATATATCTAAATATATTATACATTAAAAGTTATAATTTTATATATGTTTTAAAAATAAAACGGTTTCTTATAAAAACCGCTTTGAATTAAATTATTTATTTCTTTGGCCTACTAGAATAAAAAATTTCTTGTTCCATGGTTTTTCCCTTTTCTTTTAGTAACTCTTCTCTCATTTTTTTTGCACTCATTGATCTGCGAGGATTATAAAACAGTAAGAATATGCTAACTATAATTAAGAGATAACCTAAAAGACGAATATATATCCATGAATCGATACCTAAATATGATAAACTTGTATATCCATTTATATAATATTCGCTATTACTA
>CAZSZZ010000100.1:0-5293 GCA_964611005.1 uncultured Candidatus Izemoplasmatales bacterium
TTTTCCTATATTATTAATCTATTTAAAAATCAAACTTTCACTTGATTTATATAGAATTTGTATTTATCAGTACGATAATTAGTTTTAAATGTCTCAATTGGAACTTCCTTATTACCAACAATTCCATAAGTAGTACCTCTAAATAACAAAACAGGCATTCCATCTTCTATTTCTAGAAGATCAGAAACTTCATCTCTAGCTAGTACTGCTTCAATTGTTCTTGTTGCTCTTGTTATTTTTAAATTATATTGTTTCTCTAAAATTTCATATATAGATTCTTCCACAAAATTATGTTTATCTAATCCAGGAAAATATTTAATTGGTAAATAAGCTATTGTTCTATTAATAGGCTCATCATCCGCATAATAAACTCTATCAATAACTAAAAGTTTATCAGACTTATTAATCTCCATTATTCTAGCTCTTTTAGGTATAGCATCTATAATTTCGCATGCAATAACCTTCCTTGATGGAGTCATTCCCAAATTGATAATATCTTGTGTACAACTTGTAATTGAAAATAAATCCTGCGTCTTTTTATCCCCCTTTACATATGTACCTTTTCCTTGAACTCTATAAACATAACCTTCATTTACAAGTTCGTCTATTGCCTTTCTTACAGTAATTCTACTAACACCAAATTGTTTGATTAATTCTCTTTCACTAGGTATCATTTGATCATCTAAAAATTCATCATTTTCTATCTTTTTTATAATTTCTAATTTTAATATATAATACTTTGGAACCTTATAATAATTTTCTTCCAAGATAAACCCCTCCAATAACATGATATGATATTATGTTGTTATGACCAGTTAAAGTATAACGCTTTCATTACCTTTTGTCAATATTTAATTACAAATAAATCTGCTCTGATAATTTTCAAAGTAAACGCCATAAAAGGTAATTAATTGTAAATGTAATAATATTTGAATGTTCTAGTCAAAGAAAGCCAACTATTAAAAAGTCAAGACTAGATTACGAAGTTTTTTTGAAAATATATAAGCTCATATCAATGGGGTATATAAATTATAAAATATCTCATTTAATGAATATACATCCAACTACTTTATAATGATGCGTATATTTCTTTAGGTAATATACCAGACATTAAAACTACAGCTACAGCTAAGGGGCTTAGTTACTGTAATAAGTTATTTGCTTTAGACAAAGAATCTAAGACTTTAGATTTAGATCAAAGGTTTATTTTTAAACAAGAGAAAATAAAGCCGATATTTATTGAGTTTTTAACTTGGGTTAATAACTCAAGTTTAGATGCTATGCCTAAATCTAAATATGGTAAGGCTTTAAAGTACGCTAGTAATCAATTACCTAATGTTATGCATTACTTAGAAAAGGCTGAACTTGATATCGATAATAATCTAGCTGAGAGATCTATTAAGCCTTTTGTGATTGGTAGAAAGAACTGGTTATTTAGTAATACTGCACATGGTGCGAATGCTTCTAGTAGATTATACAGTATTGTTCAGACTTGTATTTTAAATAATGTTAATCCTTATGAATACTTAGATTATGTTTTAGATAAATTAGCTAACATGACTATTAATCATGATACGGATATTGATAGTTTATTACCTTGGAACTATTCTAAAAACTAAAACTCTATAATAATTATTAAAGCCCTCATAACTTAGCAGTTATCAGGGTTTTTTGTTTGTCTAGATATGTATTGTTTGACGCTTACCTAAAAACAACAGAATTATCTATATTTCGAGTATACAAGAGGTAAAACGTCAATTGATACATACCAAAAAAGGTATTATTTCTTTAGGGATAACACCTCTTTTTTTATTTTGGTTGAACGTCTCTATTCTTAATATTCAATCTTTATTTTGGATAAGTAAATAAATATTCTTCATCTTCACCACTTGTATTTTCTATGTAAGTACTAACTCCATAATCATATAGCTTACTTTCATCTAAATCTGAATTATCTCTAACATCAAAAGATGAAATATTTTTTATATTATCGCTATATACTCCACCTATTATATCTGTATAGGACCAAAAATATGATTTAGCACCTCTAATCTTTTTAGCTAATAAATATGCGTATCCTGAAGTACGTTTTTTTAAAACAATATTTTCCTCAGAAAAAATAAAAGTTGGCCTTTCACTATTTCCAAAATACATTTTATAACTTCCATCAAATTTACCTGACATATAAATTGTAGCTTTCACTGTTTCATATTTTCTTCTATCTCCATTTATAGTTACATCGCCATTTACTACAACAGCTCCTTTTAGTATCGCTCTTTTTCCAAGAGTAAGATTTCCATCAATAAATAAGATATAACCTTCAGGTATTGTAAGATTAATATTATTACCTAATTTAACATTGCCATTTATATACCAATGTCCACTTACAGTTGGATTACTGGATTTTGTTAGTACTTTAGCGTCAACTTCTGTAAATCCTTCATCTCTACTAGCTAAATCTTTTATATATTTAACAATTTCATCTATATCCTGAAAGTTTCCCACAAAGGAAACATCATCGAAGTTATTAGAAAAGTATTCTTTTAAATAATTGCTTAAAATAGATGCTGGAGTGATTAAGGGGTTTAATTCAAAATCGTCTTCAAATCCATCATTCACCAAATATTCATCAACTAAAGAAATAGATTCCGTTGATTTTGAAAGATAAGATTTAACTAAACTTCCATTTTTAAGATTAGAAGAAATTATAACAGTTGATGAATCATATTGTGTAATTTCAACATCTAAAAAATCTGATAAATCATTTAAAAAATCATTTGATAAATCGTCATTTCTAATAATAGCTTTAATAGTTGCGTTTATCTTTGATTGTGTTAAAGAGTATTCCTGTTGGTAATTGAAATCAGCTTCACGAGCTTTAGCTTGATATAAAACTACTGTAGTTAGGATAAATACTGAAATTATGAAAAAAGAGGAGATAGCTAAAATAATAGGTAAACTCATACCTTTTTTATTTTTTATTATGTTAAGCATTAGGTATCGCCTCCTCTTTAAATGAATAGCTCATTAAAAATTCAAAGTTATTATTTTTTTCTGATACAATTATGAAATTTATATTTACATATATATAATTTGATTCTTCAGTTATACTGAATGTTGAATCAGGACTTAAAATGAATCCATCAAATTCATATAATTCATCATTGATATAAAGAGAATTATTTTTTATTTCTAATTTATACTTAACAGGTTCATCATACACAACTAATTCTATTTTTTCTGTAGATTCATTATATTCGTATGAAAATTCTCTTTCAAAAATATAACATTCTCCAGAACATGATTCATAGGTTGTAGGTTTAAGAGTTATCAAATCTTCTTGTATTCTTCTAACGATTTTATTTCCTTGTTCATTAGCTAAAGAGCTAATTGATATTCTCTCATTAGCTCTAATAAAGAAGGATACAAGAAATGTTAAAAGTGTAACTAAAATTCCAAGAATAACTAATGTCCCTATAGTCTCAACTAAGGTAAATCCTTTTTTATTCATAGATTATACCTTCTAACTCTATTTCTCTATTAGAAAAATAATTAATGGTTATTTTATAATCAATAACACCAAAACGGTGGTGGTCACTAGTCATTTTATAGAATGTTATGGTTATTAAATCTTTATAATCTTTATTATTTAAGGTGTGATTAAAAACTTCACTTGGAAAATTATCAATAACATCATAATTATCATAAGTTATTACTAAATCTTCATCTAACAAGGAAGTTAAATCATTATAATCTAGATTATTTTGTAATTCGTCTCTTATAAGAGAGGCAACTTCAATAGCATTGATCTCTTCATTAGCCGCAAAGGTTTGTGTACGAATATTAATAATTATAGTAAAAATAGTTACAACAACAAAAGAGATGATTACAATTGAAGCTACTGTTTCTAAAAGAGTAAATCCTTTATTATTAACCTTTAACATAATAATCTCTCCTTTCCCTGTTATAATATCATTATAATATATATTATGAAAAAATGTGATTCAATTAATAATTTTCTTTTAAATAACTTTTCTTGATATCTATTGTTAAGAAAGATTATTTTGATATAATAATATTATAGAGAGGTGATTCTTTTGCGTGAGTTATTTCTATCAATAAAAAAAAGAGCTTTACTTATAGTATCTATTATACTATTATTTTTATCTGTGTTCTTTTCTTATACTATGTTCAATTCTCTTGGATACTTTAATTTAAATAAACAAACTATTGTAGGAACTATATATTTAGAAAATATAGAAGAGTTTCAGTATGCTAGTTTTATTTCAAACAAAGTCAATGAATGGGAAAATAAATCTACTTATAAGGTTGTTTACCAAGAATACAGTTTAAATATAGATCTTTCGTATTTTGATTTAGATATAGATAGAACAATTAATGATATTCAAGAAGGCAAAACTAATAAAGTTAGATTCAACATCAGTGATGAATCAAAGACTATTTTATTAAATGAATTTATTGATACTTTTTCTGTGGATATCGTAAATTCATTTAATTACGATTTGTTTTTAGATAATCTAATAAGTCATTTAGAAGATATGAATATTTTTAAAATATATAATTTAGAGAATTTTCTCAATCCTTCACTCAGTGAAACGATTATTGATAGTGTTACTATAAATAATATTGAAACTGGTGATGTAAATAATATAACTAATTTACTGGATGAACTGATAATTACTAATAATGATAGATTTTCTATTTTAGAAAAATGTAATGATTTACCTCTTAACAATAATCAATTGAGTATTTTAGCTTCAGGTATTGAAAAAGTAACCGAAAAAACTCCTTTCAGTGGCTATATCTTCAATCAAAACCATGATAATCTTGGATGGAATGAAGATGGGTTAAATGTTTTGATATTAAAAACTAATAATTATGATTTTAGTTTTTATAATCCATTAGATTTTGATTATACAGTGAAGATAATAAAAAATAGCGATTCTTCTATCACTTTGGAACTTATCGGTTATCCTTTTGCGAATAAATATACAGTTACTAAAGTAGAGGAATCTATCTTGAATTATCCAATTATATACCGTGATAATGAATTATTAGACTCTGATACTGAAAATGTAATAATTACAGATACTGATACTGAAACAATTTATCATTTAATTGAACAAACTGGCATTGATGGAAAAGTTGTTGCTTTTACAAGGGCTACTACAACCCCGGATTCAACTGTAATGACTGATATTATTTACAGAGAAATATATTTTCCTACTCCAGAAATTATTCAAGAAAATATAATCCCGAAAGATGGTAATTG
>CAZSZZ010000101.1:0-5291 GCA_964611005.1 uncultured Candidatus Izemoplasmatales bacterium
ATATATCACATATTAATTGACCTAAATCTTCTTTAAAATTCTTATAAGATGAATCTCTATACATAGATACAACTTCATCAATAGATATATCCTTACAACTGGCATAAATAGTTATAAGATTGGCTAAACCTTTTTGATTAATTGGATCATATTGAATTTTACTTAAAGAATCAGTTACGGCTGATTTTATTTTCCTTTTAATAGCTGCCTCATCATCAAACATTGTTATGAATCCTTTGTCATTGTTATTGGATTTAGACATCTTTTTATTAGGATCTTGAAGGTCCATTATTCTAGCTCCAACTTCTGGAATAATAGGCTCAGGAATTGTGAAAAAATCGCCATAATAATTATTAAAGCGATTAGCTATAGTTCTAGTTAATTCTAAATGTTGTTTTTGGTCTTCGCCAACGGGAACATAATCAGCATCATATAATAAAATATCAGCTGCCATTAACGCAGGATAAGTAAACAAAGAAGAAGTAATAGAAGTTTCCTTTTTAGAAAGCTTATCTTTATATTGAGTCATTCTTTCTAATTCACCTATATATACATTGGATTGTAGAATATATCCAAGTTCCACATGTTCTTTTATTTCTGATTGAATGAATAGAATAGTTCTCTCGCGACTAAGTCCAGCCGCTAAATACATAGCAGCTATATCAAGACTTCTTTTTCTTAATTCATGAGGGATTTGTCTTGTTGTGATTGCGTGCATGTCTGCAATAAACAAATAAAATTCGCAGTCACTCATCTTTTCTTGTAATTTAACGAATTGTTTTATCGCTCCTAAATAATTTCCTAATGTAAGTGTTCCTGTTGGTTTTATACCTGATAATATTCGTTTCATAATTAAACTTCCTCCTAAAAAAAATCGCCCTTGTAAAAGGACGATTTAACGCGGTACCACCTTAATTCTAGATTTAAATCTAGCACTTAATCCCTTAACGCGGGAAACGAATGTGATTAGCATTACTCCATGGTCCATTCATATAACCAGTTATAAGAATTTACACCTAACATTCTCTCTCTAAAATAACTAAATTATATTACTATTCCACTTCAACGTTTTTGATTAATAGAATTATATCATGATTTTAAAACTACTTCAAGTTCATCTACTAATTCATTAATTCTATTAACAACAGCTAAGAAAGGATTTTCAGTTGTTAAATCTACTCCAGCTGCCTTTAATTGCTTAACAGGATAATCAGAACCACCAGATTTTAATAAACCCAAATAATTATCAAAAGCATTTTCCACATTGTTTTTAACATTTTCATAAAGTTTCAATGAAGCTGCGAAACTTGTGGCATATTGATATACATAGAATGGGGTATAGAACAAATGAGGGATGTATGCCCAAACAAATTCTTTGACTTCTTCCTTCTTAATATCTAAACCATAGAATTCTTCATATAAATTTATCATAATATCAGATAACGCATCAGCTGTTATAGGTTGATTATTTTCTATTAATTTATGTGCTTCAAGCTCATAAATCGCAAACAAAGTTTGGCGATAATAAGTACTGACTATATCATCTATTGCTCTTTGTAATAACATTATCTTTTCTTCTTTTGTTGCATCACTTTTTTTAATTATATAATCTAATAAATTATGTTCATTAAAAGTAGAAGCGACTTCAGCCACAAATATAGTATAGTTTTGTAAAGACGTAGGTTGATTTTCACTTGCGTACATAGAGTGTATTGAATGTCCCGCTTCATGTGCTACAGTGAATACATCCGATAATGTCTTAGAATAATTTAATAGAATAAATGGATGTTGATTAGGCATTGAACTTGAATAAGCACCAGTTCTTTTACCTGGAGTTTCATAAACATCTACGAATCCTTCTCTTAATACTTCTTTTGCTTTATCTTGGAAATCTTTTGGAAAATGAGATATAGAGTTGAAGAATAATTTTTTAGCATCAACAAATTCATATTTTCTGTTTTCTTTCGCTAATTGTAAAAATCGATCATACGTATGAGTTTCAGATAAACCTAGATATTCCTTTCTTATAGCTAAATAGCGTTTTATAGTTTTGGTGTTCTTTCTAGTAACAGTAATTAATGAATGATAAACCTCAACTGGAATAGCGTTATTAAATAAATATGATTCAAGAGAAGATTTATAGTTTCTCGCTTTCATATTAGCATAATCAGAATCTAATACTGTTTTATAAATACTTGCATAAGTATTTTTGTGTGCTTTATAATACGAAAATACAGCTTCAAAAATGTTTCTTCTATCTTCCTCAGAATCGGAATTTTGAATAAAAGAACGATAATTAGAATTAGTAATTGTGATTATTTCACCATTATCTAACATAACATCACTAGATTCCATATCCGCAACTGATAGAGAAGAATACAAACTTCTACCAGAGTCTAATAATTGTGAAAAATTAGCCATCAAAGCTTCATTTGAATCATCTAAAATATGTTCCTGTCTGCGGAAAAGTTTTTCCATTGCAAATCTAAATTCCTCTAAAGATTTATCCTTGTCTATAAAATCCATAACTTTTTCTTGTCCTAAAGCAATCAATTCAGGTTCTTCAAAAGAAGTTGCTTGTTGAAGTTTGGAAAAAGCAATTTGAACTTTTTGCAATCTAGCTGAATTTTCAGAATTTTTCTTATTCAAATCAGATAATAACGAAGCGTATTGATAAGTTTTTAATCCAATGTTTTGTATTTCGTTTTGTAGTTTAAAATACCTTTGAAATGAATTAAAATCACCAAGCTTACCTTTATAAGAAGATAACTCTTCAATAATCTCAATTGTTTTATTAAAACCATCTTTCCAAGCATTTAATGATGGAAATAAATATGTTAAATCCCATTTCATAATTAGACCTCCTAAGTGTTCTAAATTCATTATATCATTATTCATAAAAAATGGTGTGTAATTTTCCTACAATATGTTATAATATTTAGAGAAAGTGAGGATTATTATGATAACACTTTACACAAGTTCTAGCTGTTCTTCATGTAGAAAAGCTAAAAGGTGGTTTGAAAGTTATAATATTGATTACCGAGAGAAAAATATAATAGGTATTAAACTTACAAGAAAAGATATATTAAATATGCTTAAATATTCAGAAAATGGATTTGAAGATATAATATCAACTAGATCAAAAGTATTTAAAGATAGTAATTTAAAACCGGAAGAGATGAAATTTTCTGAGCTAACTGAGTTTATTATTGACAATCCAACAATATTAAAAAGACCGATTATTATAAATGATCAAATTATGCAAACAGGATATAACGAAGATGAAATTAGAGCTTTCATTCCCCGAGAATTCCGTAAATTTATTAATTGTGAAGGTTGTGAACAAAACACCCCTGAACGAGAAAGAGAATATAAAAGTAGCCTAGAAAAAGCTTTAAAAGGCATAAAGTAAGAGCGGGAAACTGCTTTTTTCTTTCGTTATTTTAAAAAACATAAGTGAAAACGTTTTACCATTAACAAAGTTATTTGAAAAAAAACCTTTTTTCGTGTAGAATAGTGATGGTAAAAACAAATTTAGGAGGATATATATATGGCAGTTAAAGTCGCAATCAATGGATTCGGAAGAATCGGACGCTTGGCATTTAGATTTATGTTTGGAAATGAAGATTTTGAAATCGTAGCTATTAATGATTTAACAGACGCTGAACAATTAGCTTATTTGTTAAAATACGATAGTTCTCAAGGTAGATATGGAAAAAAAGTTTCTTTTGAAGGATCAGATTTGGTAGTAGAAGGAACTAAAATTCCTGTTTACGCTGAAAGAAATCCTGAAAATTTACCATGGAAAGAATTTGGTGTAGATGTTGTTTTAGAATGTACTGGTGTATTCACAACACTTGAAGGTGCTTCTAAACATATTAAAGCTGGAGCTAGAAAAGTAGTTATTTCAGCCCCTGCAAAAGGAGATATTCCTACAATAGTTTATGGAGTTAATGAAGGCGTTTTAACTGGAAAAGAAACTGTGATCAGTGCAGCCTCATGTACTACTAACTGTTTAGCTCCAATTACTAAAATTTTAGATGATAACTTTGGTATTGAAAAAGGATTTATGACTACAATACATGCATATACAAATGATCAAGCAACACTTGATATACCTCATAAAAAAGGTATTAAAGCGAGAAGAGGTAGAGCCGCAGCTGCAAACATCGTACCTACTTCTACGGGAGCTGCTAAAGCAATTGGATTAGTATTGCCACATTTAAATGGTAAATTAGATGGTATGGCATTGCGTGTTCCGGTAATTACAGGAGCCATAGTTGATTTAGTTGTAGAACTTAAGAAAAATGTAACGGTTGAAGAAATTAATAAAGCAGTTTTTAATGCTCAATCAGATACTGTAGGGTATACTGAAGATCCTATCGTTTCAACTGATGTTATTGGAATGAGCTATGGATCATTATTTGATGCACTATCTACTAAAGTTATTGAAGTAGAAGGAAAACAAATAGTAAAAGTTATTAGTTGGTATGATAACGAAGCTTCATTTACTAATCAAATGATTCGTGTATTAAAGCATTTCGCAGAATTATTATAATTTATTTAAAGCATCGAAAGATGCTTTTTCCATTTAAGGTGATTAAATGAGTTGGATGTACGATGTATTGGAAAAAATAAAAAATCTAGTAATAGATAATATCTGGATAGCTCCTTTTTTTAGTTTTCTTTTACCCTTTATTGAAGCCATAATTCCAAGCTTATCGCTAACTGCAATTATAAGCTTAAATATTACAGTTATGGCTATTGCTTTTGGAGTTGTTCCAGGGACAATTTTAACTGTTATTCTATCTGCTTTAGGTTCTTTTTTAGGAATGCTATTGATTTTTTATATTATTCGCAAGACTATTAGTCAAAGATTTATAAAAAAAGTTGAAGAAAGTGAACATGGTAAATGGTTTATTAACATAGTTGAAACAGGAAACACTGGATTAATGTTATTAATTATGTCAAATCCATTACTACCGAGTTCAATTCTTAATTATGCTATTTCACTGACAAATATAAGATTAAAAAAATATATTTTTTTAACTTTAACATCGAGAATTATTATAATTTTATTTTTGGTTTTTTTGGGATCAATTTTTGATATTCAATCAAAACCCCTAAATATTTTATGGGTTATGTTAGTATATACAATCATTATTATTATATATGGTATTTTTATAAAATATCGCAAAAAATATAAAGTGAATGGGAAGAATCAAGAATTAAATTGATTCTTCCTTTTTAAATAGTAAAAATAAATATATCATGTAAAAAAAATATGTCAC